>NZ_JAQIBL010000064.1 GCF_027859075.1 Oceanispirochaeta sp.
AATATCTGTAGTTCCTTTTTTACGTGGCTACTGTCAAATAATTAATGATATAGAAAATAAAAACAAGCTAACTAAGATAATGCATGGATATAATCAGGATAGAATTGATATTTCTGAGATTTACAATAGTGTTTTTTGTACCAGCATAATTCAAAACTCACATATTGTTAGCGCAGAGGATATTATTAATTATGATGTCGATAGTTTAAATATTCTAAGAGAAGATAATTATCCTCTTCTAAATAATACATTGAAACATACACTCACATATTTACATCTTCGATTGAAAGTAGAGAAAAGTCTTGTTGATCATTTTGGAATCGATTTTAATAGGAACCAATTACTGACTCAAATTATCCAAAGATCATTTCCACCCGGAGATAGTTGTAGATTCCCGATTTAAATTAGCAGTAATTCCCGCTTAAAATTGTCTTAAACCATGGCACCGAACAGCTTGTTTTCCCGGCTTCTTTTATCATTTGATTTTCCCGGATTATTCTGAGTAAAAAAATACGGGAGAAGCACCCGTATAAGAAAAGAATTTGATCAAAATCAACGACTCAACACCGATTGAACATGCTCTTTCTCAACAGTGGAATTTCCTGACAGATAGGCTTTTATTAATGCATGCTGCGCCATATTGTTGATCACCCGCATCACACCGCTTGAAGCATCATGGATGAGATTCATGGAGGGCTTAGTAAATATGGATGCCCCAGATGAAACATCACCGATTCGCTGTTCAATATATGAGAAGGTTTCCTCTTTTTTCAAAGTATCCATTCTTACTGTGACAGTAACCGAGTTTGCCAGAGATTCCAGTGAGGATAATCCCAGTTTTTGAATCAAGGGCTCCTGGCCGCAAAGCAGGATTGTAACAGCATTGAGAGAGTCATAATTGAAATTGGCGATCAGCCTGATTTCCTGGAGGATATCATTACCCAGTTTATCTGCCTCATCAATGATAAGAATGGGGTGAACATGTTTCGTACGATGCATATTCAGGATGTGCTCATGAACGGCTTTATACATTGGAGCCCTTCTACCACACGGCTGTAGACCAAAGGTGTGGCATAAATGAGAGTAGAATTCCTGTATTCCCACAGAGGTATGGCAGATGTAGTGAGATTCATAAGTTCCTTGATGAAGAGAGTCACTTGCCATTCTCAGGACACAGGTTTTTCCTGACCCGGATTTTCCTGTCAGGATACCAATTCCCTTTGTATCAAATAGAATCTGAAGCTGTTCCAGGGCATTACTTACCCCCGGGAGTGTTTTCAAATTTTCTGTTTTAATCTCCCTTGTGAATGGATCCGACGATAGATTGAAGTGAGAGTAAACATCCCGCATTTTCATCTCAGTTTCCTCCCATATTAGTTGCAGTAAGGTTTACAGGTAAATCGGAGTGTTCATACCCGGATTGGAGATCACTCGATCTGGAATACCCTCTCTTCACTTTGGAATTGGCATAAGTATCAACAATCCTTGCATCTCCATATTCTTTACCTCCCTGAGAGACCAAGACACGATCGACCGGGGGGTGTGGATCAAAATAGATATCGATTCGTTTTCCGCTCAGAATCGCCGGGGCTTCAAAGAGAGTCCCTCCCAGTGTGAATGTGGAATCCTTGTAGACTCTGCGCGACAACAGATGAAGGAATATTCGATCCAGATCAATAGAGGAGGCAATAGATTTTATATGATGGGCTTTGGCTATCCATGCATCCAGTGGTGTTATGTGCTGTTGAAGTCCTCTGTGAGGAGACCGGTGATATTCGCACTCCAGCCATGTATTGAATCTGGCATTCAAATCATCCAGATTTTTAACCGCGCTGATATCCAGAGGCCGGAGGAATTGATCACGTACAGTTCTGTAAAATCTTTCCTGTTTCCCTTTTCCCTGAGGGATTCCCGGCTTGGTGTGGCTTAAGGTAATCCCCAGTATATCCAGAATCCTCCTTGTCTGATTTGAGACAAAGCTACTACCATTATCTGTATAAAGGCGGCCGATCATCCCCTGTGCTTTCAGAATATGTTTGATCCCATCTTCAAAGAGGATAGATTTTTCAGAAAAAGAGAAGCGGCCATAAAGAATCCTTCTTGTGGCATCATCCAGAAAAGTCATCAGCAAGGCTTTTCGCATTTTTCCGTTTTTATCAGGAATCTCAGGGCCGTACATAACATCTGACTGAACACATTCCAGAGGAGAAAAAAAATCAAACTTGAGGCTCTTTTCTTTCATAATGACTTTTTGCCTTTCTTTTGAAGTTAATCCTTGGGATGTAATGAATCGGGAGAGGGATGAGCTTGATATTTCTGTTTTTATCACACCTTGTTCCCGTAGTTTTCTTACAGCAGCTATAGCTGTTAATTCCGGATTGGATTCAAGAAGTGCAATGATGCCGTTTTGTTCCTGTTCTCCAATCAAGCGGCTTTTGCCCAGATCCTGCCGGATCTGAGGATTTAGCCCCTGTTTTCCAAACTTTCTATACAAGCAGAGCCATCGTCTGATGCAACCCTCTGTGATGGTTGTTCTTTTTGAATAGGGAATCTCATAATCCCTTTTTGATTTCTCTTTTATCAGCGTTGTCAGCTGTCCCCTGTTGAGATAGGGGTTTCCCAGTTCAGCCACTACAGAGTGTCTGAAATCACAGATGTTTCGTCTTCTCAATTCATTTTCATCTTCAGTCATAAACATTTCTCCCTGAAATCGGTCTATGATGAGTCTAATTTCTCAATCTCCGACCAGATAGCCCCCTTATTAAGTGGGAGAACCCTGCCCAGTTTATTTTCTCTTATCCTTAGAATATTTCTCCGGGAGAAAAACAGTGGATTGTATCCTTCTTTCAGGAACATGCTATTCACGAACTGGATAGCAAGCGTTGTTGATCCGTCCCTGGAATAGAAGAGCAGCAGAGGATTATGAAGAATATTTTTTCCATCTGGGAATAATGCCATTGCCCTTTGCTTTGCACCGTTCATCTTTTTCTCAAACCGTATTCCATATTTCCGGCTCATTCCTCGGGATGTGAAGACCTCTGATGCGGCCTTCTGGGAAAACCCATCTTGCCTGCGATACATATATTCATTGGCTTCTGCTGTTCCTATACTGGTCCCAGGGAGCGAGAACTCTGGAATCAGAGCATGGGTACATCCGCAAGCCAGGCATTCAACTCTGATGATCGGGATGGATTTTTGATAATGATATTTCAGGTACTGACAAAGGTAGGTAAAAAAGGATTTCAAACAGACGGGACACACACATTCAATGAAGTCTTCTTTACTGTGAGTTGGCTTTCTAAGCTTGTAATAAATAGATTCTGGTATTACGATTAATTTAGTTTGTTATTTAAGGATGCGGGAAGGATATTGGTCTTGAGATCCCGCATTCTTTTATCCTTTCTTTTCGAAGTCTTATTAATTAAATCGGCAGGATACTAAATCTTCCTCTTATAAATTCCGGGAATCTACAATAGGTTCTGATCTGATCCGTCTCTTTGATACCCTTAGGCCCTATCCCAATAGAACACCAAGGCTCTATTAGAGCCTTGGTAGCCACTTAAATCCTCAAAGAAGCTAATACACCTCCCCCAACACACGGACAGATCTGTTCTCCCTGACGCAGTCCATCAGGACCTTCCAGACATTGGAATGAAGGAGAGTCTGCTGCTCGGTGATCACGCTGACCCGGCTATTGAGGCGGGACAGATCCACCATCACCTTATCGGGAAGGTAGGCAGAAAGACGGGTGAAGGATTCCCTCAGCTGCTCGAACTCTCCCACCGCATTAAAGTGGTTTAAAATCTCGCTGGAGAGGGTCAGAGCCAGGGCTTCTCCCTCGGAAAGGCTGACAGCAGGGAGAAAGTAATTCTTGTCTGTGTAGGAATACTGGTCGTCCAGGCGGTTATATTCCAGGGGGGTATGGAGACGGTCACGATATAGAGTCGTACCGCAGGCTTGCCGAGGAACGATCTCGGCTCTATAGGAAAAGTCCCGTTCCACTGACTTTTCGGAGACTTCGAAGCGCTCCACCATTTCCTGTTTGGTACAGCTGCCTCGATCACGCAGTATGCGGTCTATTTCGAGTATCCGTTCCAGTTGATTCTTTCCCATGTGAGTTGTCACTCTCCAAGACTCCTCTACTATATCAGCTATTAACTATGTACGCATTTACTTTTCATAATAATAATGAACTAATAGTTGTCTTTTTCAGTTCCAGGACAACTGAAGCGTCCCAAGAGGGATTATTCTTCCTGATCAGGCAGGGCTTCTAATTGTGAAATTAGATCTCTTCAGGGACATCAGATGAGGAGGGAACGAGTTTGGGGGAGGTTTTTATGCTTTATGAGGGAAGAGCACTTAACGGTTGTAGGGATTTAAGACAGGGGTGACAGGTGCAGAAACGTTAGCAACCGGCATTAACCGAATGGACTGAAGCATCTGAGCCGGCGTTAGAAGTCATTTGGAGTGGGTGAGATTACCCTTCTTTTATATCATGCACCGATTCAGAATATACAGGAAAGGGGATAACAGTTATATCCTTTTGCTCTGATGTCCATAAATCCAATTTGGACTGCATATTCAGCCAACTTTCAGGAGAGGTTTTAGTTGCCTTTGCAATACGGGTTGCCATATCTGGACTCAATGATGCTTTCTCGTTAATAAGTTCAGAGAGAGACTTTCTTGAAACACCCAAATCTACAGCAGCCTTAGTAACAGTCAGCCCAAGTGGTACTAATATATCTTCTTTTATAACATTACCCGGGTGAACAGGTTTACGTCTTTCGGTCATAATAGATCTCCTAATGATAGTCCCTATAATCAACAACATAGGCATCACCTTCTTCAAAGAAGAAAGTAACTCTCCAATTCCCATTAACCCAAACCGACCAGATCTCCTTCTCGTTACCAGATAATTGATGGAGCTTGTATCCTGGTAAGGCCATGTCCTGTACTGTAATTGAAGCGTCCAGGCGGTCAAGGATACGTGCCAGTTTCCTGGAATGATCAGGTTGAATACCCTTCTTGCTGCCTGAGATGAAAAACTGTTCAAGCCCTTTGTGCTTGAAGGATTTTATCATACATTAAATTGTAACCCGCAACGTTATGGGTGTCAATAAATGAGAAGGTTCTTTTCCAATATAACAGCCAGGTATGACCCCTCATCCCCTGGTTGAAATTCCCCATACTCAAATACGTTTTCCGGTTTATATTTCATACAAAAAATTTCAGAAAGATAAAAGTTCTCGTAACTGTTTTTAGAACTGCTGACCAGTACCGGTAAATAGGATGGTATTTCTTATCCAGAATCAGTTAATTCTGTTGATCTCTTTGTTGATATTTCCGAATAGTCGAATTCCATTTGGTTTTTATCCAACCATATTTACTGTAAATACCAGGATTTTGAGATCACATTTTGTGATCTCAAGAGTTCCCTTAAGTTTTGAAATTCCTCAGAGTTTAACTTGAAAGAGTATCCCTCACCAAACCGTCCCTGATTTCTTTTTACCTGCTGATTTATTTTTCTTGTTTCTGTATCAAAAACAACGGCAAGATCCCGATCCAGCATGACGCGTTGATTGCGGATGGTATAAACAATATGAACCATATCTTTGGTATAGATAACCTCTTTATGAAAGATTTGCGCTGCGGGGTATGTTCCCGTAGCCATAGTAGATCCGCTGTTATCGGAAGTTCAAACGAATCAGGAGGCTTTAATTCGATTTATAAGTTTTAATTCATCTTCTATTTTTAATTTTTCTTCTTCTAAATCATAGTCATCCTGTATACCCATCCAGAACTGTGGGGAATTACCAAAAAACTCAGAAAGTCTCAAAGCTGTATCTGCAGTAATCCTTCTTCTACCCTTTATTATCTGGGATATCCTTGTTTGAGGTATTTTGATTTCCTTTGATAATCTATAGGCACTTATTCCAAAGGGTTCCAAAAATTCTTCTTTTAAAATCTCTCCAGGATGAATGTTGGGCAATCTTTCCATTTCTTTAACCTCTTAATGATAGTCAACGATCTCTACATTTGATACGCTTCCCTTTTCCCAGCGAAAACATATTCTCCATTGTGAATTGATCCTTATACTATAAAACCCTTGGCGGTTTCCTTTCAAAGCTTCCAGTCGATTGTTAGGTGGTATCCTCAAGTCATTCAAATCTCTGGCGTTGTTCAACATCCTTAATTTCTTCCGCGCTACTGTTTGGATATCATTTGGAAGTTTTAAAGACTTGTATCCATTCCAAATCTTTTCTGTTTCTTTTGAATCAAAACCGGCTATCATTGATATATACTAACGCCTTTGTTTACTATCGTCAAGCATTAGTATTAATATCTCTATCAGTCATACCTGAAAATCCCCATAATTTGTCTGTAATTGGAGATCTCTTAAGGGACATCAAATAAGGATGGAACAGGGAAGATTGGGGATTTTTGAAGACTTATGAGGGTAAACTGGTTTTAAACTCTTCTGGCAGGGATTGGGCCAGCTTGTATTCGGCAATACCCATGGGCTGTGATTTGTCGCCCAAGGCATATTCGGCTACGACCTTGTTCTTGCTTTTGCACAAAAGCAAACCAATAGTAGGGTTCTCCTGCTCACTTTTAACTTCCCGATCAATCGCGGTTAAATAGAAACCAAGCTGCCCCAGATGTTCCGGCTTGAATTTGCCCGATTTGATTTCTATCACCACATAACAGCGGAGCTTCAAGTGATAAAAGAGAAGGTCAATAAAAAAGTCATCCTCCCCACTTCCAAATGGACCTGTCTGCCGACATAAGCAATCAGGCACTCAATTCAATCAGAAACTGGGTAATATGAGTCACCATGGCGGCCTCTATTTCTTTTTCAGCAGCTTCCGAGCCTATACCCAGAAAATCAAATTTATAAGGGTTTTTAAGAGACTCTATAGCCAAATCCGATTGAGCTTTGGGAAGGGTCTTTTCAAAATTGGTTACGGCCTTTCCTGTGCATTCAAGCAGCCTGGATTCAATATGAATGGTTAAAACATTACGGGACCAGCCATTGACAAGTGCTCCCTGGGCATAGGCAAGCCGATCGTGTTCTGTTTTCAGCTTACTGAGCAACACCAGATTATGCCCCCAGGGTAATTGTCCAACAGCCTGTTGGACAATTTGCTCTTCTCTCCAGGCCTCGGCAAAAGCCCGCATATACATCAGATTTGCCCGGGAAAAGCCTTTCATTTCAGGGAAAGCTGTACTTGCCGGTACACTGGGCTATCCCTTTTTTTATCGATAATTTAATGTGTGATATTGAGTTAATTAGATATTTTATTTTGGAAAATGGGTATTCTTCTATCTGAGATTAATGTGTGACTCTACAACGTGTCCGTTTCCTGGAATGATAAAGACTTTATCATACACTAAATTGCAATCCGCAACGTTAAGGGTTTCAACAATTGAAAAGG
>NZ_JAQIBL010000065.1 GCF_027859075.1 Oceanispirochaeta sp.
TTATTTGAAATACGAAGTAAAAGTTGAGGATTGGATGAGGAAAGAGCGGAAACATAACTTGCAGACTCTAGAAACAAGTCTTTTCGCCCTGCCGGCTGTTTTGCTGGTTGTGCTAATGATATATCTACCGTTTGTATTAAGCGGTTATTTTTCATTTACTGAATGGAATGGAATTGATAAGGAGCCTGTTTTTATTGGTTTTGAAAATTTCAGAAGGCTCTTCCTGGGAGGGGATAGTTTCATCTCCTCTCTGGGATTCACACTGAAATTCACTGTATTATCAATGATTCTGGTAAATGTCTTTGCTCTGGCTCTGGCTCTGGCTTTAGTTAAGGGATTGAAATCTGCGAATGTATTACGGAGCCTGTTTTTCATACCCTATATCATCAGTATGACCATTGTCGGTTTTATCTGGAAATTTATTTTTTCCCAGGGCTTTGCCAATTTTTTCGAGATTACAGGTTTTTCCATTTTTAATTACAGCTGGCTTGGAGACCCGAAACTGGCATTTTACTCAATTGTTTTTGTGGGAGCCTGGCAGTCTGTTGGGTTTTATATGGTTCTTTATATCGCCGGTTTACAGTCCATCTCCAAAGAAATACTGGAAGCGGCCGTTGTGGAAGGAGCGGGGGCCTGGACCAAGTTTTTCAGAGTGGTGCTTCCTTTGCTGGGCTCTTCCATAACAACTTGTGTGCTTCTCTCTCTGATCAATTCATTAAAAGTATTTGATATTATTCTGGCTTTGACCAAAGGGGGCCCGGGGGGAGCGACATACAGTGTTACCCTGGATATCTATAGAGAAGCCTTTCAGAATAACAACTACGGTCTCGGTTCTGCAAAGTCTCTGGTTTTCTTTTTACTGGTACTGATACTGACGCAAGTTGTTCTTAAAGCATTCTCTACCAGGGAGGTAGAGTTGTGATAATGAGAAGAAATGTAAGTATTCTGTTGCTGGAAGCAGTCATGATCGTTACTGGACTCATTTTTATCTATCCGGTCTTTCTTATGTTTATGAACTCTTTAAAGTCATTTTCCGAGGTGGTTGTCAATGTAATTGCCTTGCCTAAGAGTCTTGAGTGGGTGAATCTTACAACAGTTATTGAAAAAATGAATTATTCTAAACTCTTTTTTAACAATGTCATTATTACAAGCATCGGTATTGTAGGAATTGTTCTTTTCTCATCCTCGGCTGCCTATATTCTGGACAGACGAAAATCCAGATATACCAAATTTATCTATGCTCTGATCATCACCCCTATGCTGATTCCTTTTCAAACGATAATGATCACCCTGTTGAAAGTTATGAATGTGGTCCATTTGTCAGGAAGCACCTGGGGGCTGGGTATACAATACTGGGGTTTCGGGATTCCTATGGGCACCTTCATTTTCTTCAATTTCATGAAAACTATTCCTAAAGATATTGATGAAAGTGCACTGATGGATGGAGCTTCTACATTACGGACATTTTTTTCCATTATTCTTCCTTTACTGAAGACCGTAACAGTGACGGTTATTGTTCTGGATGTCATGTGGATCTGGAATGACTTTCTGCTGCCGCTGCTGATGGTAAACCGGTCTCCCGATACAAAAACTCTCGTACTTTCGGCATATGCCTTTGTTGGACAGTTCAATACCCAGTGGCATTATGCCATGGCCGCCATGGTTTTGGCCGTATTGCCATCGATTATTTTCTTCATACTGCTTCAGAAGTACGTTGTGGACGGTGTTGTTGCCGGAGCAGTAAAAGGATAGCTAATAACACGTCCTGGTTTTGACCGGAACGTTTATTAATAAAAATTTGGAGGATGAGAATGAAAAAAGTACTTTATGTATTTTTAGGTGCGGTCTTAATGACAATCATGCTGCCGGGATGCAGCAAAAAAGCCGCAGAGACAGCGACGGCTCCAGGAGCAGCAGACAAGGATGTAAATATTTACATGTTTGTCTCCAGTCCAGAATATGCCGATGCAATCGGTGAATTGATCAAGGCATATAAGGACGTGAAACCTAATGTCACAATCAATTATGAAACAACCCAGAATGATTATCCCACGTTGCTGAAGGCAAAATTGAATTCAGGAGAGAGCCCTGATATCTTTTCTTCAACATCGGGAAAAGAAATCGGAGTTTATCTGGATTACTCGGCTGACCTTGCAAATGAACCCCTGGCCCAGAGTATGTCTGATCCGGTAAAAGCGGTCATGATGTCGGGTGATGAAGTTCACGGACTCAGCATCAAAGGAAACTACTTCGGTATTGTATACAACAAGGGAATTTTTGAAGAAGTGGGTATTTCATCCTTTCCTCAGACTTTTTCAGAATTAGAAACAGCGTGTAAAGCAATACAGGCTGCAGGTTACCAGCCCTTTTCTTCCGGCTTTGCCGAATGGTGGGTTTATAAACATGTATTCCAGCATTTTATGTATGCCGCTCAACCCGATGATGTTGAAGGTCTCGTGAAAGCCTTTATCAGTGGTGATGCCCATATGAAAGACTACCCGGCCTTGTATAACGACTTTTTCAACTTTATTGATCTGGTTGTAAAATATGGAGATACAAAACCTCTTGAGTCTGACCTGAGTACCGAAATTGCGGCATTGGGAACAAAGAAAGCCGCCATGGTTTCCGGTCAGGGAGCCTGGATTGAAGCAGATGTCCTGAAGATAGATCCTTCTATCCAGATCGGCTTTGATGGATATCCAATCAATGAGGATGCCTCCCTCTGTAAGGTCATTGCCGGATCAGATCAGGCTGTCCGAATCTCTAAAGATTCTCCCGTGCTTGAAGATGTTCTGGACTTTGTAAACTGGTGGTATACATCAGATTACGGAAAATCCTGGTTCTCCGATGTTGCCGGTGTTATCCCCCCTATCAAGGGTGCCAAGACACCTGATTTCGAAGTCATCAAACAGGGAAATGCTCATGTAGATAAAGAAGGGGCAGGTACTTTAGGTGTTGCCTATTCAACTGACAGCTTTCATCAGGCCTTTGGTGAAATTATGCAGTCCTATGTGGCCGGTGTTCTAACAAAAGATGCCGCCTGTGCAGAAATTGAAACGAAATGGGTTGAACTGGAAGGTTAAATCTGTTGGAACCTTTCCGGAGGCAAGAAATGTATCCGGAAAGTTCGCTGGAGGGAGTTTCCACATTGATTTGGAATCTTCCTCCCGATATAATGGACAAATCCAAGATGTATAGGGACTTTTCAGGGTATGAAGCTTTGGAATCTGATCAGGCAGACGAAAAACCGAATTACCCTCAGAACTCAACTGGCAGTTCTTATCGTTTCTTCTTTTTCTATAATTATTGTTCCTATTATAGGATATACCTATTACAGCAATACAAATACAATTATTAAACAACAGATCTCCACTCTTTCAAGGCTGCTGATACTTGAGACTCAAATTCTGGACAATTATTTTTCTGAAATAGACCGTTACTCTCTTCTAATGAGGCATGATGCCACCTTGATGAATATTCTAAACCAGAAGCAGGGTTTAACATATTCGGATGAAGTGTATATACAAGATCAATTGCGCAGTAATTTTGATTCGAGGAACGACCTTAAATCATTCCGATTCTATATGGTGAATTCTTCATACAATTACGAGATCGAGTCACAGTTGCATAAGGTCAGACCCTATCAAGTCGAAAATGTTCTGGACCTACCGGATTATTCCGTGTTTACCAGAAAGCGTTATTATAAATCAATCCAGCCTTCGCAAAGTGCAGAAGAATTCATACGCTATTTCAGAACCATTATTAAATTAGAGAATCAGAAACCTCTGGCAATTGTAGAACTGACATTTGATACATCCTTTGTAGATTCCCTTGCACGTGACCATCAGGTAGGGGATGAAGTTTTCTGTATCGTCGACAATGTTGGCAGAGTTCTTTACAACAGTTCACCCATACTCATGGACAGTGCAATCCTGAAAGGAATTGAGCAGGTAGAAGAAATTTCTGATCATGGACTAAGAATCAATATAATGGGAACAGATTATTTAGGGGTCTATAATCTGAGTTCCCGTCAAAACTATATTCTTTATCGTTTAATTCCACTCAATGAACTGGATCGTCAGATAGGAGAGACAAGAAATATAAGTTTTCTAATCGGATTTGCGGCAATCGTCATAACAACCCTTCTTTCCGCCCTATATATAAGACTTGTTACAAATCCCTTATCAATATTGGCGGCAAACTTTGCAAAAGTCGGTTCGGGGAATTTTTCCAGAGTGGAGGATATCGGCGGCAGCATTGAAATTATCAAGCTAGCTGATAGTTTCAATACAATGACTGCACAGATTGATGACCTGATTAAGAAAACATATATTTCGGCAATCAATGAGAAAACAGCTCAGCTTATTGCCCTGGAAGCACAGCTTAATCCGCATATGTTGTATAATACCCTTCAAGCTATTTCAGCAGAAGCAATCGTCAATAAACAAATGAAAATCAATTTCATGATAACTGCCTTGGCTTCAATGCTCCGCTACTCCTTTAAAGACGGAGAATATGTAGCTCTTTCTTATGAGATTAAGCATGTGCAGGATTATTTGCTTCTACAGAAGGCTCGCTTTGATGAGAAGCTCTCCTATGAACTCAGAATTGAAAAGGAATGTGAAGAGCTTAATATTCCAAAAATCAGCATCCAGACATTGGTGGAAAATTCAATTATTCATGGAATGAACGGCCAATCTGACAGGGTGCATATCATTATATCCTGTTCTATTAAATCCAATTTTCTGAATATCAGGGTTCATGATAACGGATGCGGAATTAAAAAAGAAAGACTGGATTATATGAACAGTAAGTTTGAAAACGTTCTTGTCAGTAATGATGAGACGTCCTGTGTCGGGTTGATCAATTTAAACAGTCGGCTGAAAATTCTCTATGAAGAAAAAGCTAATCTTTACATTTCCAGCATAGAACTTCAAGAGACAAATGTTGTA
Source organism: Oceanispirochaeta sp. (assembly GCF_027859075.1). Classification (NCBI taxonomy): domain Bacteria; kingdom Pseudomonadati; phylum Spirochaetota; class Spirochaetia; order Spirochaetales; family Spirochaetaceae; genus Oceanispirochaeta; species Oceanispirochaeta sp. Next base: position 4,953 of record NZ_JAQIBL010000065.1, read on the forward strand.
ATGACAATTCCTTTGAATGAGGAGCATATGAATGTATAAGGCATTGATTATTGATGATGAGAAACCGGTTCGGGTTGCGATAACCGCACTGGCTGAATGGGATAAATGGGATATAGAAGAACCAGAGACTGCGGTGAACGGAAAAGATGCTCTTGAGAAACTGCATCGATTAAATGTTGATATTGTCTTTGTGGATATGAATATGCCGATTATGAACGGAATCCAATTTATGGATAGAGTCTCAGTGGAGTTTCCGGATATAAAGTTCATAGTCATAAGCGGTTACAGCGACTTCCAATATGCCCATTCTGCAATAAGACACAGGGCTGTCGACTATCTGCTCAAACCGATTGTTGCGGATGATCTCAACGAGGCTTTGAGAAAGGCTGTCAGCAGTTTGAATTCCAAAAATCATATTTTCACAGCAAACAATGTGGATTACCTGTCCAGCGGGGGTACTGTTGATTCCCTGAAAAAGTGCATAGACAGCCACTATACCGAAAATATCAGTCTATCCAAACTCAGTGAAGAATTCAGTCTTTCAAAGGAATATCTATGTAAGCTCTTCAAGAAGAAATATGGTTTGGGAATCTATCAGTATATCCAGCTGGTTCGAATGCAGAAAGCTACCGAACTTCTTCTGGAGAATACACTGAAAATTCAGGATATTTCTGAATCTCTGGGATTTAGTGATAATAATTATTTTAGTAAAGCCTTCAAGCGATTTTTTGATATGTCTCCCTCTAAATACAGAGAGGAGTATGGCTACAAGGAAATATAAAAACGAAGTACGACGGCCGATAAGCCTATGAATACAATCGGGGTAAATGTAAGGGTGCTTAAAATTCCATTGAGGACCAGATCTGTTTGCACTGTACTGCCTGGGGTATAGCCGCAGAGATGGAGGGTGAGGGCGGCTATTGAACCGGCAAGAGGGGTCGCCATTTTCTGACTGAAACTGAAAAACGAATAAATGACCCCTTCGGTTTTTTTCCCTGTTTTTGCCTCACCATATTCAACGGTATCAGGAAGCATGGCCCAACCGGGGTAGACGCTGGAGCACAGCTTGTTTTATCCATTCGACCCCAATGATTTGCACTCTGCTGTTGAGGTACAGTTCGAACCCGTCCGGCCCGGAGCTTTCATACAGGGATGGTATATTCACCCCTGCATGATCAGTAGGGAAGCTTGTCTCCCTCTCCAATCGCCTGCTGCCATTGGAAGTAACTGTTCAGATAGTCGTATATGGCAGAATAGTAATTGAGTTGAGCCCCCGACAGGTTGAGACGGGCATCCTTTAAATCCAGCTGAGTCGCCAGTCCGTTTTGTGAGGATATTTCCATTATTTTATAGGCTTTTCCGGCCGTCTCCAGAGTGGTTTCGGCAGAAGTAATTCTGAAAGCCGACTCATCCAGCAGCAGTTGAAGGTTGTTAATCTGAGTCCGTATTTCATCCTGTTTCTTTATCAGACTTATCTGTGATTTTTTCTTTTCAAGCCTCACTTGTTCCATTTTGGCAAAGCGGCTCCCTCCATAATAAATTGGAATACTGAGGGATAAACCGGCCTGGAGTGCTCCCGTTCCATCTTTTATTTCAAAATTGTCACTGGAAGACTGCCAGCCGTAACCGATACTGGCTGATAGGGAAGGGTAGAATTCAGCTCTGGTGGCACTGATATTGATATCCCGTAAGGCCAGTTCTCCCTGCATGGCCTGGTAATCAGGCCTTGAACTCAGAATGTCTCCCAGTTCTGTTTGTAGAGCCGCTGCCGGTGTTTTTGACAGGGAATCCGTCAGGATGATCTCGTCCTCCGGCTTAAGACCCGCCAGGAATCTCAGGTTTGAAAGAGCCAGATCTCTGTTTCTTCCCGCTTTTGTCTCCTCTGGAATATTGATCTGCCAGTTGACCTCGGCCTGGAGTACATCCAGTTCTGAGGCCAGATCATTATCAAATTTTTTCAGGATATCCAGGTAGGTATCATGGGCATTCTGCTGTGTTGCCGTTTTTACCTTATATACCTCGTCCAGCAGCACTGTCTGATAGTAGAGCTGCTTGGCCGCTGTCAATACTCCCTGACGGCTGGCCTCATAAATCGTTCCTGTCATTGTTCTGTACTGTTTACTGGCTTCCAGAGCCTTGAATACCTTCATGTCAAACAGCAGCTGCTGCACCCCGATGTTGGCGGAAAACTCATTCTTGCTGTTGTAGGGTACATCAACATAAAACAGATCATACATGCCGGTCTGTGAATTGAGGTCAGGAAGAGCGCCAACGGCGGCGGGCATGGTGATTTCCGTAAAGTTGCGTTTATAGTCTGCTCCGGCGCTAATCATGGGCCTTGTGGCAGAACGAGCCAGCTTGTCCTGTACATCTGCCAGCTGCTGGTCAATATTGGCCAGATACAGATCTTTGCTGTTCTCCTCAACCAGTTGCATATAATCGGCCAGGCTTAGATCCAGGGCATTCAGATTCAGAACAGTCCAGGCTGTCAGAGCCATAGTTATCAAATATTTTCTCATTGTGAAATCACCTCATTTGCTTTTTTTAAAGGCCTTCTTTTTCTTTTTCTCTTCCTTACCGGATTCAAGGGCATTTTCAATGGCCGGGATGACAAAGAGAGTCAGGAAAGTAGCCGCGATCAATCCTCCGATGCTGACAAGTCCCATGGGTTGCCGCATTTCTGCTCCTGAACTTCCGATTCCCATGGCCATGGGGAGCATACCCAGGATGGTGGCGATATTGGCCATCAGGATGGGCTGCAGTTTTGTCGGACAGGCTTCCAGCAGGGCTGAGCGGACACCCATACCGTTCGAACGGAGCTGATTGGTGTATTCCAGAATCAGGATGGCATTATTGACTACCATCCCTACCAGCATCACCACGGCCATCATGGAAACCATGTTCATGGAGAAGCCTCCAATTAAAAAGAGGGCGACCACACCAATCAGGGAGAGGGGAACCGTGGAAAGTATCAGCAGGGGCTGACCGACTTTTTCCAGCACACCTGCCAGGAGCATATAGGTCAAAAGAATAGCGATAATAAAGGCAAAGCCCATTCTACTGATGGTTTCATTCATCATGTCCGCATCTCCGCCCCATTTGATCTTGACTTGACCCGGTAGAACCTCATCGGTTATATCCTTAATGGCCCCGGTAATTGTACCCAGAACAGCACCAGGCAAAAGGTTGGCTGTTATTTCAACAGAGCTTCTCTTATCAATTCTTAGAAGTTTACTCACACCCTCATCCATTTGAATTTCTGAAAAATAAGACAGGGGGTAGATCCCGTTCGGTGTTGAAACGGGTATATTGCGAATACTTTCGTAACTGGATACTTCCACATCAGCCATGGTGACACGGATATTATATTCCCGGGAATCTGCCTTCATCTGAGTCATGACAACACCATCAATGGCACTTCTCATACTCATGGCCAGGTCCTGGATGGATACTCCCATTTCCGAAAGACTCTGTCTGTTCGGAAGGAGGGTAATTTCCGGTTTTCCCGACTTCAGACTGGAGTTGATTCCTGTAACACCCGGGATATTTGTCATTTCTTCTTTGATGAGGGTTGTATATTCTTTCAACTCTTCCAAATCGCGGCCTTGAAGATAGAAGGCTATAGGAGCACCACCCCCGCCCATACCGTTGGCTCCGTTGGATCTGATAACCACCCCGGGAATATCGCTTAAGGCAGCACCGATTCTACCGGCAATGACAATATTGTTCTGACGCAGATCCTTGTTTATAAGCTGGATATTAAGTCTTGCCAGATTTGTACCTGAATCCATGGAAGACAAACTTCCCAGGTTTGTGACAATCTGATTTACCTCGTTGAATCCGGCAATTCTTTCTTCTATTATTTTCAAAACTTCGGCTGTCTGATCCAGAGAAGCATCTTCCGACAATTCCACTTCTACATTGACCGTACCGCTGTCCATGGCTGGTGAAAACTCAAAAGGGATGATCCTAAAGGCAGCCATGGAACCGACAAACACAATTACTGTGCCCATGATCAGCAGGGTGCTTCTCAGGCGGTTGTGGAGGATCTTTTCCAGAAGAAAGGCATATCCTCTTTCCAATGATTTGAAAAAATCTTCAATTTTCTGTGAGACTTTGTTCTTCTTTTTTTGTGTTTCCGGAAGGATGAGGGAGGCAAGCATGGGGGTCAGAGTAAAGGAGATAAGAAGGGAAAACAGGGTGGCAATAACCACGGTGATGGCAAAATCACCAATGAATTGGCCTATAATACCGCCCATGGTTCCCAGGGGCAGGAATACGCAGACATTCGTCAGTGTCGAGGCAACTACCGCTACGGTTACTTCTGCCGTACCTGATGACGCCGCTTTTTCCCTGGAATGACCCATGCCTTTATGCCTGAATATGTTCTCCAGAACGACAACCGAGTTCATAACAAGAACCCCCACAGAGGTGGACAGCCCCATAAGGGACATCAGATTCAAGCTGATTCCCATCTGATCCATGACAATAAAGGTGGGAATGATAGACAGAGGCATGGAGATGGCCACAATCAGGGTGGAACGGAAGTCATGGAGGAAAAACAGCAGGATACCTGCGGTGAACAGAATACCCAGAAGAATATTGTTCAGAGTATCGCTTACTGTATCCTGAATAAATACAGAATCATCCATGGTGATACTCAGGTTCACACTCTCTGGAAGCAGGGTCTGCAGTTCAGGAAGGATTGATTTGACTTCTTCTGCCACATTGACAGGATTTCCTTCGGGAGATTTTATAATGCTGAGAAGGACTGTATTCTCCTGTCTGAGTCCCAGTTCGGTATTGAAGTAGGTCACTCTCTGGCGGACATCTTCAGATGCGGGATTGATCGTGGCCACCTGCCCCAGCTTTCTCATTCCCGAGGCGGTGGGAATCATTAAGGATTCCAACTGATCCGTGCTGCTAATCTCACCCTTCATGTTGACAGAGTAGTCCTGACCCTGGTCTTGAAAGTTTCCACCAGGCATATCCATATTGGCAGCGGCCAGAATTCCGGCTATCTGAGTCAGATTGATGGAGTTCTCATAGACCGTCTTGTTATCAAATTCGACTCGGATTTCTCTTTCAAAACCGCCAATTACATCGACATTTCCTACACCCTGTATTTGAGAGATTCTGTCTTTTACGGTCGTATTTGCCAGATAAAAAAGTTCTGTAGGTTCAATGTCACCGCTAATCAGAAGTTCCATAACCGGAGAGGCTGCAATATCAATTTTACTCATGACCGGATCATCAGCTGCATCAGGCAGCCTGTTCACGATGGCATCCACCTTTTCTTTCACATCCTGAAGGGCGATATCAGTAGACTTGTCCAACTCAAACTCCAGTATGATGATGGATGCACTGTTCAGGCTGTAGGATTGAATTGATTTGAGAAGGCTGATAGAACTGACTTCGTCTTCAATTTTTTTAGTAATAAGGTTTTCAATCTGCCCCGGCGCCGCACCTGGATAGATCGTCTGGATTGTAATGTAGGGAATGTCCACACTGGGCATAAGGTTCAAAGGAAGGTTCATAAAACCCAGGATTCCAAAAAGGAGTAGAGCGACCATGACCATAGAGATTAAAACTGGACGTTTTATGGATAAATCTGATAAAAACACGAGTATTCCTCCTGTGTGATTTTAGTATAAAGGGCTGGAGCCGCTTATTCTTTGAGTACCATTTGCCTGGTTTCTTCCTCTATCACAAGCAGGAGAGACTGGTCCCTGACCAGATTGACACCCTGGGTGATCAGCTTATCCTCAGCCTTTAAACCTGAAAGAACCTCATAATACATTCCTTGTCTTAATCCGGGCTGGATGACCTGTTTTCTGGCTATTCCGTTCTTATCCAGATATACAAACCACTCGTCCTGGTTTTTCAGTACTTCATTTCTGTGCACAACAAGGGCATTCGGAATCAACTTAGTCTCAATATTGATATTGGCTGTGACGCCACTGGGAACAGCATGCTCAGCATTGCTGAATTTTAAATGTACCGCAAAAGCTTTCTGTTCATCATCCATAGCAAGGTCGACCTGTGTCACCCTGCCGTTCAGACTCAATCCTTCCCAATCCGCAGTGGCTCTTTGTCCTTTGATGATCTGTCTGATTTCATGATCTGCCACCCAGACGGTCGTGGACAGTTCGTCGTAATTGGAGACGGTAAACAGATTATCCCCGGATTTTACATTATCAGATGTCTTAACATTCAGTCTGGTGATGTATCCGGAAATAGGGGCTTTGACTTCAAGCATATCATTGACTGTAATCCAATTGGCTTTCTGGACATCATACTGGGTTTTTGTATCATCGTAGGTCTGTCTGGATATACCGTTACTGTTGAAAAGACTTTCAATTCTCTTAAAAGCCTGCTCAGCAGCCTTAAATCCTGCCTGGGCCTGATAGTAATTAGCGGCAGGGTTATTCTTTGGAAAACGAATAATGGCCTGATCTTTTTTGACATAATCTCCTACATCTACCAGAATCTCTTCAACCGTATCAGCAAGCATGGATGAACCGGTTGACTCCTTGATGCCCCTGAGGGAAGAAGTAAAGCTTAGATAGGTTGAAAAATCCTGCTCGCTCACTATTCTTAAGTTCACGGGGATACCATTTTCTTTATGAATCTCTTCCATGTTTTTAAGGGTTGTCTGCTCTTCTTTTGAGCATGATCCCAGTGCCAATGCCATGATGATCAACCCAGCGTACTTGATATAGTTTTTCATGTAATACCTCATATAACCGTGTTTGTATTAAGAGTGATCCCCTCTGTTTTATGTCAGACGGGATCAGCAATAAATGTATAAAGAACAAGTAAGGCCGTGTACCTTTTACTCGTGAATAAATGTAATCCTTTTTGGGGGAACAGTAAAGTTTGAGACAATAGAACAAATCTGAACGATTCGTTCTCTTTTGTTCTCACAGGGTTCCTGTTCAATTGTATGTTTTTATGAAAAAATAGAATAATAATTCTCATAGCTTTTGAAAAATGATAAGAGGGTCTCCCAGTGAATGCCAGAATCCTGATCATAGAAGATGAAAAAGACATTGCCGACATCATAGTCCTTTATTTAAAGAAGGATGGTGTGGATACCATATGGAAAAATACGGGTGAATCCGGGCTGGAGTCGTTTCAACAAGAGAGTTTTGATCTAATTGTGCTGGATATAAATCTTCCAGGAATGGATGGATATGAAGTCCTCAGGATAATCCGTCAAAAAAGCCAGATCCCCGTTATCATCGTGTCAGCTCGTCAGGAGGATGTGGATTTAATTCTTGGTTTTGGAACGGGTGCTGATGACTATGTAACGAATCCATTCAGACCCAGCGTTCTTGTCGCCCGTATTCGTGCTCATTTGAGACGGAAAGAAGATTTTCAAGTCGAGGAGAATCCTTTATATACTTTTGGGAGTTTTAAACTGGATCTGAACCGGCAGATTCTGACTCAGAAAGAGACGATTGTGAATCTATCCCCCCGTGAGATGGATCTGCTGGTATTTCTAGTGAGACATATGGGGGAGGCGGTGTCTCAGAAGGAACTGTTTCATACCGTCTGGGGTAATGATTTTGGTGATCTCAGCACCGTCTCTGTTCATATCAGAAGGCTCCGCAGCAAGTTAGGTGAGGATTCTGCCAATCCCTTATATATTAGAACACGCTACGGATATGGATACTATTTTCAGGGAGATCAGACATCTTGAGACATCACAATCTAAAGCTGATGAGTTGGAGGATGATCATTTTGAATCTGATTCTCCCCATAAACCTCATCATACTTATTTTTATTTTTTTTATACAAATATGGTACCTTCAGTTTGATACAAATGAGCAGGGACTGCGGGCGAAGCGTTTCCTCATGAAACCACTGCTTGAAGTTGTCAGTGATAAACCTGAGCTTGAAAAAAATATTCCTGCCTGGTTGACCACTGTTGTGCTTGAAGATGGCCGGGTCCTGTATCCTTATACGGAGACAAATGTGATGGACCCCGCGTCCTTTCCGGCTGGTTTAAATGTCCGGGATTATTTTTTATCCCTTATTACCGCCATCGAGAGTGATATCAGTATTGTCAGTTTTACATATAACGGCCTTAAGGGTCTGTGTACCTATGATGATGAATTATTACCCGGTCATTACAAGATTATTCAGAAACCTCGTTATCTCTTTAATTTATTTCTGGTAACAACCCTCTTTTTTCTTCTGGGAGCCGGGATAATTTACAATTTGAAACGGGATATCCTGGAATTAATTAAGGCATCCAACCGTTTGAGAAACCTTGATTTTGAAACTCCTCTGGTGGCCCAAAAAGAAAATGAACTTCAATCTGTATTTAAGGCCTTTGAAGA
>NZ_JAQIBL010000066.1 GCF_027859075.1 Oceanispirochaeta sp.
GATTCTTTAATGAATCGGAAAAAATAGACTCCTGAATGAGGAAAAAAAATTTTAAATCGTTGACAAACATGTAGGCATCTGTATAATTTTGTTTATAAATAATATGAATTGATTTTTAAAGGAGCTATGAATGAAACGGTTCTTCACACTCTTGTTTTTGGCAGTTTTTTTCCTGACTGGCTCAGTATTTGCTGAAGAAACAGTTATGATTAACTTCTCAGACCTGATTGATGACTATCAGGGACAGAACAAGGCCACATTAATGGATTTCAGTACAGTAGCAGGTACACGCTACACTGAAGAAGAAAAGGCTGCTATGCAGACTTCTCTCCTTGTTCCCAACTGGGAAGTTGAGCTTACATCTTCTGCACAGACTGTAGTAAACAACTCTCTTTCCTACGTACTTGGTGTTCCCGTCCAGAACGACGTGAATAATTTTGCAACTGCGGGTGATCAGGTTATGGGTATTCGAGTCCATTTCCCTGAAGGCTCCTTTAACGCATATGCCATGGTTAAACCCCCTTTTGAGATTCCTGCATACGCTACCAGTTCTGTAGAAGATCAACCTGTTAAAGGTGATCAGTTCTCAGGTTATGGTGTGGTTAAGAATGTAGGTGTTCTTAAATCGGTGAAAGTGCGTGTCTATGGAATGAACTTTCCTATGGGCCTCGGACTTGTATTCCGTGATTCTAGAGAAAACACACAGTCTATTTTCATGAGTTATCTTAACTTTGACGGTTGGAGAGAGCTGGAATGGCAGAATCCCAACTACATTTCTGAAATCAGAAATAGAGAAATGAGAAATGATCCACTATACCCCAGAAGTCAGCCTTCGCTGACTCTGGACAGCATCTATGTCTATAGAGATGCTATGCAGGAAGGTGGAGATTTCATCTCTTACATTAAAGACGTCAGTATCATTTATGATCAGGCTGTTCTTGATGTTCTCAACTCTGACATTGACCATGAATCTACATGGAGTATCCTTGCAGATAGAGAAGAGGCCAGAAGAAACTCTGAACTCAAAAGACTGGGTAATGTTCAGGTTCTCCGATACCTGGAAACTCAGAAGATGCATTCTGATGAAGATGTAGCAGAACCTGCTGCCCCAACAGAATAATCCTATTGAGCCGAATCTCTGCTCTTTAACATAAAGACCCCGAAAGGGGTCTTTTTTTTATGGATTCCATTTAAATCCTGATATAACAGTTATCAGATAGGTTGGAACATCATTCAGTTCGATTGAACCATATGAAGATGGATAGATCTTGTTATCCAAACCCAGAAATACTGTGGCAGATGAATTGATATAGAAGTCTGTCTGAATTCCGAAGAGGATGTTTTTGATCTCAATTGTACTGGAGTCACTGAAGGTTCTGTTTATAATCTCGTAACCCATTTTCGTTTTCACCTTAAATATGGATCCTTTTTCATAGAAATCAGCATAAAAGTTATAAGAAAGGAGACTGTCAGTGTACGGGTCTGTTCCTGACAAATGAGAATAATTATCCAGCTTTTGTGTAAAATAACAGAGGATATGATCCTGTTTCAAATAAAAACCAAAAGTATAATACCCGGTGTATGTACTGTAGTCATTCTTGGCTCCGGCAAATTGAGCTGGAATCATGTCCCCGCCAATCTCAAGAAATCCCCTTCCGGGTATTTCTCCACTGAGTCTTCCTGAGAAACCAGGTTTAATCAGTGAGACTGATTCATTGATAAGGCCAAACACAGGACCAAAGGCGATTGAATAATAAGGCTGAATAAATCTCAATTCAGATGAAAGACTATATCCCTTAATGGCATTTCGATCCAGTATAAAACCATATTGAAGATTATCATTGTCTTCCGCCTGATCGAAATAATAGAGATTTGACCCCCATTGGAAATAAGGAATATAAGTAGTCGAGCTGCTGTCATACTCAGATAAACCAAAATTACCGAATTGGGTTGAAAATCCGGTCTCATAAGGGATCACCTGGAAACTAATGAAGAACAGAAAAACAGGGAAAAGTATTTTTTTCATTCTATAAAGCCTTTTAATAATTATGTCTCCCTTTGATTTTCGTATGATATGCTCCATCTGCTTAGAATATTCTGTCAAAGACAGGCATTTAATCTATGTCATTAAGATAATGACTTTTAAATTATTTACAATCCAGCTTTTAAAGCTGTATAATAAGTCTTATCTTTGTATAGAAGGTATAATATTTTTATTGTAAAATAATTGATATGATCCATCACAATCAAAAAGCGAGAGTGCAATCATGAGTGATTACCTTGATCCTAATAATGAAGAATTATTAAAAGACTTTTTTTATGAAGCCAATTCTCAGGTTGAACTGCTAGAACATAATATAATGGCTATTGAAGACAACCCTGAAGATCATGATTCAATTGATGAAATATTCAGAGCTGCCCATACCCTGAAAGGAGGGGCGGCTACTGTTCAAATGTCTGAACTGGCTGATTTCACTCACCTTGTTGAAGATCTACTCGATGAAATCCGTAGTGATAAAATAAAAATAAATGAACAGGTCATCGACAGTTTATTAGCATCCATAGATGTAATCAAAGAGATGCTCCTGGCAAGAAGCGGCGGAACAGTCTATGAAGATGATATATCCAGTCTTAAAAAAACTTTGAAATCTCTCAGTGAAGGGAAGAAAGCTGGGGCAGCCCTTCCGGTTGGCTCAGAAACATTGGATAAAAAGGAAATTTCTTCTCAAACTCCGGAACTCTCAGAGTATGATGTTCTTGAGTTAAAAGATGCTGCTGGTGGATTACCTGTAATTCAGGTGGCCGTTTCTTTTGATGAATCAAATCCCATGAATTCCGTTGGCGGTATTCAAGTCTATGCCAAACTTAAAAACTTAGGACAGATACTCAAAACCGTTCCGGAATTTGATAAACTTTATGAAGATGAATATCATCCTCAGGTTCTCTATTACATTTCATCTGAGAGTGACCCAGCTATAATCGAATCAGAGGCTTTTATTTGGGAAGTTACAGATGGTGTTGAAGCAATTATTTTAGGAAATGAAAAAAAAGCTGTTCAATCACAGGAAAAAATAAGTCGGCCTGTTGCCCCCCCAAAAACTATACTTCAGCCAGCTGCACAGGAAAAGCAAAAAGAAGAGTCAGTAAAAGAGAAAAAAGCCGAAGGAAGCGTTGAAGAAAACAATAATAATGAAATCAGCAAGGCAACGAAAGGGATTGTCAATAAAAATAAATCCAAGGATACCAGCGGTTCCATTCTCCGAGTAGACAGCAAGAGAATAGATAACCTGCTGAATCTTGTCAGCGAGGCGGTTATCAACAAGGCGACATTCAATCAGATTAACAGCTCTTTTACAGATATTCAGAATGAACTTCAGAATGCTGAAAGCAGCTTTAAAGAAAAATTAAAGACTCTCTTTGACGATCTTCCCCAATATCTTGAAGATATTCATAAGAATAAATCGGTCAAAGATATAAAAAAGGAAATCAACGAAAAGTATGAGGACCTCTTTACCATATTTGATTCCTTTGAGGGTAATTTTAAGCAGACTGTGGGAACCTTTAAAAGCACAGCTGCAAATCTTGGTAGAAATACTGGTGATTTGCACGAGGCAATACTTAAAATAAGAATGGTTCCCATCAATCAGATTTTTTCGAGATTTCCCCGTCTGGTCAGAGATTTATCCAAATCACTGAATAAAAATATTAAACTCACCATTGAGGGCGAGGACACAGAGCTGGATAAATCTGTTATTGAAGAACTTCTTGATCCTCTCATGCATTGTGTTAGGAATTCACTGGATCATGGTATTGAAAACCCTGATGTAAGAGTTGCTGCGGGTAAATCAGATGAAGGACTGATTCTCCTGAAAGCCAGTAACGAAGGGAATATGATAGTCATCGAAATTGCCGATGATGGTGCCGGTATTGATGTCGACAATGTTAAAAGAAAAGCGATTGACAGAGGCATTATTCATCCCAGTAAAAACCTCTCTGATGTGGAGGCCTTTAACCTTATATTTGAACCTGGTTTTTCAACGGCTAAAGAAGTAACCAATATTTCGGGAAGAGGAGTCGGACTGGATGTTGTAAGGAAAGAGATTGAGAAACTGAATGGAACCGTCACAGTACTATCGACCAGGAATAAGGGCACTCGTTTCATTATAAAACTGCCTTTGACTCTTGCCATAATACAGGGACTTCTTGTCCGTGTTGGAACAGAAGTTTATGCCATTCCGATCACCAGTGTTATTGAAAGTCACAGAATAAAGCCTGAAGAAATCAAGATCATTGATAACCATGAAGTATTCAATGTGAGAGATGATGTTATTTCTCTTGTCAGGATGAATCGCTTATTCAGATTGAATACAGAGGAATCTGAGGATTACAACTTCATTGTTATAGTCGGCAGCGGAGACAAAAAAATGGGAGTCATGGTAGACTCATTGATTGGTGAAGAAGATGTAGTCATCAAACCATTAAAAGATAAATATACCAATTCTCCGGGAATAGCCGGAGCAACCATCCTGGGAGATGGAACGGTTTCTCTGATAATCGATGTAAGCCAGCTTTTAGATCTTTGCATTCAGAAAGAACAGGCAACAAGACTTAAACGATCACAGGCATATTGAGGAAGCATTAATGAATATGAGTGTACAGAGACTAAGC
>NZ_JAQIBL010000067.1 GCF_027859075.1 Oceanispirochaeta sp.
CAGGCATCGGAAGAGCTGGGAAACCTGCCTATAAAAAACTGGAAGCAGGGCAGCTGGGCCGAAGGAGCAGAAAAAACCACGGGTTATACAATGACTCAGTCACATCTGACCGGTACCTACAATTGCGGAAACTGCATGATCAAATGCGGCCGGAAGGTCAAGATCGACGGGGGACGTCATGATGGCAAGGAAACGGCAGGACCTGAATATGAAACAATGGGTCTGATGGGTACCAACCTGCTTAATGATGATATTTCAACCATTATAAAAGCTAACGAAATATGCAACAGCTATGGTCTGGATACCATATCGGCTGGGGGTGTATTGGGCTTTGCCATGGAAGCCTGGGAAAGAGGATTGATCAAATCAAAAGATACGGATGGTGTCAAACTCGAATGGGGCAGCCCGACGGCCATTGTGAAAATACTAGAACAGATAGGAACACAAAAATCCATAGGAGTACTGCTGGGACAGGGTGTGAAACGAGCTGCCGAAAAACTGGGAGGAACTGCGAAAGAATTTGCTGCAGAAGTGAAAGGTCTTGAACCTCCGGCACATGATGGCAGGGCTAAACACACGGCCGCTATAGGTATGGCAACATCTGCAAGAGGAGCTTGCCATTTATCAGGCTTTGCACATGATTTCGAAGAAGGCGCGGTTCTGAAGGACCTGGGAAGTCCCGCTCTGACAGATCGATTTTCTGAAGAAGGAAAGGCTGAAAATGTTTTTCGTATGCAGAATCTGATGGGTATGTTCGATTCCATCGTAGCCTGTAAATTCGCCATTTTCGGTGGATTGACTGTAGATCCTGTTATTGAGGCGATTAACGCAGCCACCGGATGGAATATGGATAGAGATGAATTTTTTAGAACTGGAGAAAGAATCTTCAACATCAAACGTCTTTATAACAACAGACATGGAATAACCAGGAAAGATGATACTCTCCCGATTCGTATGATGAATCATAAAAGAGGCGGAGGCACAAATGCCCTCCCCCCTCTCAATAGTATGTTGAGTGATTATTATATTTACAGGGGCTGGGATGAGTTTGGAATTCCCACAGAAAAGAAGGTAAAAGAACTTGAACTTGAGGATTATGCTTGATCATGGCTGAAGTCATCTTATCTGGTCCCCTCCGGATATATACAGGAGGCAAAAAAGTCATAATTATGGAAGGAAATACTATTTGGAACGTTATTAAAGCCTTGAATAATGAGTATCCAGATTGGAAGGATAAATTGATCCGTAATGGAAAATTGAGTATGCAGATGACTATTTTAGTAAATAACCGAGATATCAGGCTGCTGGAACATGAAAAAACGAGAGTCGATAAAAACTCAAAGATAATGATTCTTCCCACACTGATTGGAGGGTAATATTCCCCTCCCTGATAGGTGGATAAAACAGAGGTAATAAAATGGAAGAGAAGAATTTAAAGTTTGATTTCTCCGATAAAAATGTCGTTATCACAGGTGCGACAAAAGGGATTGGACGGGACATCGCCCTGGCCTTCGCAGAAGCCGGATCCAATGTCGGAATAACTGGAAGAAACGAAACGGAATTGGCAGAATTGAAATCAGAAATTACGGCACTGGGCGTGAATTGCCTCTCTTCCCGTTCTGATTTATCTGATGCCGATGATTGTCTTCGCATGGCCGGATATTTTAATTCAGAATTTCCAAAAATTGATATTCTGATCAACAATGCAGGCATCAGCTTTCCAGAATTACTTACAGAGATGAATGTTGATCACTGGAATACAACCTTGAATGTAAACCTAAGAGCCCCTGCGTTAATTACGAAAGTAATCAGCTCAGGAATGATAGAAAGAAAAGCCGGAGTGATCATCAATATTTCCAGCAACGCCTGTATGGCGGGAATCGAAGAACATGCGGCCTACTGTGCCAGCAAGTTCGGCCTGGACGGTTTGACAAAAGTTATGGCAGTAGAATTTGGTCCATTTAATATACGGGTTAATGCCATTGCACCTACAGTCGTACTGACCCCCATGGGAGTTCAAGTGTGGGGAGATCCTGTAAAGGCAGATCCTGTCAAAGCAAAAATACCAATGGGACGTTTTATCAATACTAATGAAGTGACAAGTGTCGCTCTGTTTCTTGCTTCGAAGGAAGCGGCCATGATACATGGTGAAACCCTTTTAATTGATGGAGGAGTCAATGCAAAACTCTACTAATGAACCAAAAATCGCCCTTGTAACAGGGGCATCCGGATCTCTTGGAAAAGCAACTACAAAGGCACTCCTGGCTGGTGGTCACAGTGTTGTCATGATGGATTTAAATCAGGATATCTTAAATAAACTTCAGAAGGAAATGGACGGGAGAACCTACCCCTATGCCTGTAACCTTTCGGATCCTGATGAAGTTGAAAAAGTTTACTCTTTGATAGAAAAGGAAGTGGGACAGATTGACATCCTTGTGAATAACGCCGGGATTCTCAGCAATAACAAAGCAGAAGCGACGACTCCGGAAGAGTGGCAGAAAGTGATGGCTGTGAATCTTAACGGCGTGTTTTATCTGTCCCGCAAAGTCATGCCGGGCATGAAAAAGAAGGGATGGGGAAGGATAATCAACACATCCTCCCTGGCCGCTAAAACAGGGGGAATAACAGCAGGAACAGCCTATTCAACATCAAAGGGCGCGATCATGTCCCTGACATTTTCCCTGGCTGCCGAACTGGCATCCTACGGTGTCACGGTGAACGGGATTGCTCCCGCTTATGTCAGAACTCCCATGGTGACAAAACAACTGACTGAAGAACAGAGACAGGAACTCATTGCAAAGATCCCGGTAAAACGTTTTTGCGAACCAGAGGAATTTGCCCATGTTGTTATGTTTCTGGTAGATCCTTTGGCTGGTTTTATTACTGGAGAAATTATTGACCAGAACGGCGGTTTGATTTTTGACTGATATTACTGATTATGGATTTATATATACGATGTGATTTTATTCGGATTTCCTACCATGATATACTGAAATCCGGTATTATTCAATGAGATATATGACAGATCAGCCAGTTTTATCTACAGCGCACCGACAAGATAACCACCATGACAGCAATAATTTCTGTTACCGTTATATTCCTGATGACAAAATACTGGGACGATAAAGTAGCTTGATCCGTTTCTTGCTTTTCTGGAACGGTCATTTTCAGTCTTTCTCAGCTGAAGACTCAGGAGCCGGCATAAATTTCGATTTTGAGCGTATTTGTAGTATTTCTGCTGAGTGAAGGTCGTAATTCGCCAGAAGAGAGTATGTACTGGATTCCTTCCTAGAGATGAGAAAGCCATGAATTTCAGCTAACTTGCCGACAATATGATGATCAAGATGCCTGCAACAGAAGCCTGAAACAAGGCTTTTGAAGAAGCAACCTACAACGGTGTAAACATCAACGTCACTGCAAGTTTCACAGTTCCCCAGGCGGTTTCCGTAGGAGAATCTACAAAGAAAAAAGATTCAGAACCAGATAGCTCGCAGCTGCCAACAGATATCACCTGCACTGGTCACAGATAATCGGTGACAACATCGTTCTTATCATTTCCAGCGGAGGGCAAAAGAAGATTAATACCGAAGATATCGATGCAATAGTTACTAAAAATTATTCCATCGATCTGTCCATTCTGGCATATCTGCACAGCCCCCCCTATTGGCACCTAAGCTTATGAAGCCTATGGACTGGCTCATACAGAGTTTGCCGTGGAGGAATCCCAGATGAGTGATCTTCTCAGAAAATACGGCAAAATGATGAATAAGGTCCGCGGGACCTGGTTCGATAAGAAAGGCAAAAAGTCGGATGGAGTCATCGACGAAGGCGAGGCTTTTGGCCTGATGAAACTGGCCAAACCCATAGGTGCCATCGGAGCTCCTGCTCCCGGTTCCAACAGAGAGGCCACCCTGATTCATAAAGCCATAAGTGCCATCAAGACCCGAAACGCCATAATCCTGGTACACAATCTCAGAGCATGAAAAACCAATAAAATGGTTGTTAACAAGATGAGAGAAGCCCTGGGAGCCGGTGGAGACCATGGTGGCGATCCTCCATGTTGTAGATGAGGTCATCATGGAGAACTCACAGAATCTGATGAAAGAGTGGAATCAGCATCGACTATTCTTTTTTTCGGCGGAAAACTGTCAGTTTTCACCGTTTATTAAAAATTGAAGAACTTTGATCAGACCGTATAGATGGTCAATACTATTATCAACTTTTCCGGCACAGGAAGCTTCTATGGTATCCATACCGCTTAAAAGGAAAGGATACAGCAGCTCTCGGGAAAGGTTAACGTTCCCAGAGTCATGGTTAATCAGCCCCAGTGGCTTGCCAACAGTGAAACATAGACCAATGCTATGCCTATGACCCGGAACCTGGACTGCAGTTCCTGATGTTGAAATATTTCCAGTGAGAATATCACAAAGCTTGCGGCATAGCCTCCAAAGCCCTGAGGTAAAACCGGAGACTTGCCCTTCCCAATGCCCAAATTGCGGTTATAAAAACCTTGGGAGCGGCCAATATCATCTTCAGAATTGAGATCAAAGGCGCCAAAGATCATGATCTGGTCCGAGAGATCAAGATGCAGGAATACCGGAAGAAGCTTATGAATCCCTTCTCCGCGGCGTCCCGAGGTATTGAAGATGATGTGGTGGCTCCCGAATCGTTGAGAAAGGAGCTTATCAGATCTCTTGACATGATCGCAGAAAAACCCGAAAGCCTACCGCTAAAGAAGCAAGGGAATATACCCATATGATGTACAAGAGTAGACAAAGACGTCTGGAAAATAAAAAGACTCGTTTTGATGAAGCCTCCTTTGTTGTCAGATACAACAAGGACCATATGCCTGAGGTTTACACGGATGATTCTGTATATACCCGACGGAAGAAGTTAAGGATAAACCTAATTCCGTAGGGTTCTGCTTGATCCCCTCCTTTGAGAGTTAAATTTTTTTGACCGAAAACCTATTTGAGAATAGATTTCATGATGATCGTTTTCATTTGGGTCATTTCCTCAAGAGTGAATAAAACGCCTTCTCTGCCTATGCCGCTTTTCTTATAACCTCCAAAGGGCATATCAAGTGTCCTGTAGGTGCTTACTCCGTTAAAAACGACTCCTCCACATTCCATTTTACTTGCAATAGTCATTGCTCTTTGGGCATTGTTACTGAATACGGCTCCCATCAGTCCAAATTGTGAGGCATTGGCAATTTCCAGGGCATCTTCATCTGTATCAAAACTTATGACAGGAAACACAGGTCCGAAAACTTCCATGTCTCTGGCAATGTCCATTTCCGGTGTTACATCATCCAGAATGGCAGGAACATAGTATGTTGAGTCTCTCCGTGTTCCTCCATAAACTAGAGTTGCTCCCTGCTTGATGGTTAAATCAACATCCCTGACAACAGAATCAACAGCGGTGCTGTTGATGAGACAGCTCAAATCAGTTTTTTCATCCTGCGGATCACCAATATTGATTTTTGATATTCTGTCAATGAGCTTTTTGAGACATAATTCATTAATGCTTTTTTGTACCAGCAATCTTTTAGGGGCACAGCAGGTTTGTCCAGTATTTTGTAACCGAGTTGCAGTAATTTCTTCTACTGCAAGATCCAAGTCAGCATCATCTAAAATGATATTGGCATCATTGCCTCCCAATTCCAGGAATACCCTGGTCAGGTTAGAAGAGGCTGCCTGCATAATTTTGATACCGACTCCTGTACTGCCGGTCAGGCTGATGGCATCGATGCCCGGATGTTCCGATAACCACTGTCCCACTTTAGCACCGCTACCTGTAATAAACTGAATGGCATCCGATGGCAGTCCGCTCTCAAGGGCCAGTTCCACAAGCCGTCCGATAGCGAGAGGATTCGACTGAGCGGGTTTGACAATGACAGTATTTCCTCCTGCTAATGCGGGAGCTACTTTCTGAGCATAGAGTTCTATTGGATAATTGAAAGGAGTGACACAGACGATAACACCCAGGGGCTCAATAACCGTAAAGGCTATATCCTTCTCAGATCCTGGAGATGACACAGGCAGTGTTGCACCGTAATTAGTGCTTTGCCTTTTCTGCATAACCCCGAAATAGGTTTGCAGTCGTATTTACTTCATCTCTACACTCATTGATTCTTTTACCCATTTCCAAACTTTCCAGATGAGCCAATTCTTCTTTATGTTCATCTATAGTCTCCGCATACTTCATTAATATGGAAGATCGGGTATGGACAGGAGTGTTTCTCCACTTTTCTAAAGCATTTCGGGCAGAAGACACCGCCTCATCAATGTCTTTTTGGGTTGCTAGGGGTGTCTG
>NZ_JAQIBL010000068.1 GCF_027859075.1 Oceanispirochaeta sp.
GTTGTGAATATGATGCCCGGAAACAGACGGGCTTTCATTTTCTTCAAAATGGATGGGCAGGCCTATGGCTTCAGCCTCTACGGTTAAATCCATAAGCATAACCATACCGTCCGGCTGAAAGCGTTTTTTCAAGGCTCTCAGGGTTTTCAACTGAATATCCGAATTCGTTAAGTTCTGTTTAAGGGTTGTACCGGTTAACTTAACACCATTGGCCCCGCTTAGGGGGATCACGGGAGCATGACCAAGACTTGAAATATTTTCCATTAAAGACGACATAATTTCCCCACTTTATTTTTAGGCGTTCAAATTATTATAGGGGGAATCATGTAATTAAGATGGGCGGTTCTTTAGAATTATTGTACTATTTTATCGTGTTTGGTGAACGGGCGATGATTTAATATCATAGTTAAGCACTATCCTTTTCAGAGGGGAACCATATTTTTATCAATTAGATTCCGGCCCAGGTTCAGGCACTCCTTTGCCGCTTCCTCCTCGAGAATGTAGCTGATCCCATCGTCGGCATAGAATGTACGGCTCTTATCCAGTGCGGGGAGATTGCAGATCTCAACAGCTACAGACCAGCGTCCCTGTCTTGTTTTCCGGGGACAGGCGGTCAGCCGGTGCTGTTTATAGTCTTCACTGATGATCTGTTTCATCATCTCTCAATCTTCAAGGGCATATTCTACAGCCTGGCGGGCATGAATCCCGGTCGTGTCATAGAGCCTGATTTTTGTGTTGCTCTGCTGAACCAGTTGTCCGATCTCTGTACAGCCCAGGATCACAGCCTCCGCTCCTTTTTCAGCCAGTTTCCCCATGATTCTGTAAAAATCCTCGGCCGAATCCTTCCGGATATTTCCGAGACAGAGTTCTTCGTAAATGACTCTGTGGACGGTTTTGCGATCATTATCTCCCGGGATCAGGACTACAAGCCCGAACTTTTCCTCCAGTCGTCTCTTATAAAACTTCTGTTCCATCGTAAAGGCTGTTCCCAGGAGTCCTACACAGGATACCCCGTCCTGTATCAGGGCTTCCGCCGTGGCATCGGCAATGTGGAGGAGGGGGATGGAGAGAGCTTTTTCGATTTCCGGGGCAACCTTGTGCATTGTGTTTGTACAGATAAGAAGAAAATCAGCACCTGCTTTTTCAATAGACCTGGCAGCCTTGATCAGAATGGATTCGGTTCCGGACCAGTCTCCCTCCTGCTGGAGTTTTTCGATGGGATCAAAATCGACACTGTAGAGTATGATTTCTGCCGAATGAAGTCCTCCCAGCCTCTCTTTGATTCCCTCATTGATGATTCGGTAATAATCCTGTGTACTCTCCCAGCTCATGCCGCCCAGTAATCCGATTTTTTTCATGATTTCTTCCTGTCATTGTACTTCATCTTCATATAGAGTGTTCCACCCTTTAATTCATCGATCATCTGCTGAAGCCTTTTTGCCTTTGTTTCAGGACGGACCACCTGGTTGATCCAACCCATCTAATCATTCTGCTGATAGGGAGGTCTGTTTTTATAGGCTGTTATGAGATCCTGGTCTTTCAGGACAGAATGTACAATATCGGGCATAATCTGTATCTCCCGACTCAGGCTTTCAAGGTTTTCTGATGTCTTCATTCTGCTCCTTCAGATTTTTCAATCTCCTGAAGGTACTCCTCACTGCTTGGCGAAAATTATAAAAAAAGGTTCTAGGTTTTAACATGTAAAACGGGTATAAATTCTAATCCGATTCCAAAAAAATCACTTAACCTCAAAATCCATATAATAGTTTTCATCATCAAATTTATAGAAGGTGACATCAGTTCGTCCATACTGCTGTAATTCATTTTTTGTAATAAAAGCACCATTCACTAAACCTAATCGATTTCTAAAATACTCACCTAATAAACTATTATTGTGAGGTGTTTCAATGGCAGTTCCATCAGTATCTTTTTTTTGTGCTCTTGTACAGATAAACAATTTAGAATCATCAGTTACTACAGTGAAATGTTGACCCTTCTTAGGAAAGAAATCACTTTTATATACTTCTGGGGATAACTGGATATAAGCCTCATTTTTGTTCCTACGAGTCCTTTTTTCACCATGACCCCAATTTAAAC
>NZ_JAQIBL010000069.1 GCF_027859075.1 Oceanispirochaeta sp.
CGGGGAT
The DNA here is from genome assembly GCF_027859075.1 of Oceanispirochaeta sp. Classification (NCBI taxonomy): domain Bacteria; kingdom Pseudomonadati; phylum Spirochaetota; class Spirochaetia; order Spirochaetales; family Spirochaetaceae; genus Oceanispirochaeta; species Oceanispirochaeta sp. The sequence goes on from NZ_JAQIBL010000069.1 coordinate 8, forward strand.
GTAACTTTTTCTAAAACCAACTGCAGGGATGCAATGTCGGTCATGGGAAAATGGTTCTATAAGGGAAGAAGTATTTCACCCCTCATATTATATGAATTAGACTAAGGAGCAAATAAATTGAAAAAGACAAAAACCAGAAATATTAACTTATTACTTATTGCGGCTATCATAACTACCGTGATTATTGGATGTTCCGGAGGGGGGTCAACACCATTAGAATTAGACAAAGTGTTACCCCTTGTAGATTCGGTATCTCCCACTAATGCTGCTGTAGATGTCCCAATCAACGGAACTATCTCAGTAACTTTCAGCGAGGATATGGACGATAGTACAATCATCGCCGCAAATTTTACGGTCAATGATGGATCTTCTGTCGCGGGAACAGTCAGCTATGATCAACTCAACTACACTGCCGTGTTTACACCGACAGATCTTCTCGATACAAGTACGAACTATACGGTGACCGTTACGACAGCTGTTAAAGACCTTGCCGGTAATGCTCTGGCCGAAGCCAAAGTGTGGAGTTTCACAACAGCGGGACCTGGAGCAGGTCCTGATCCAGTGAACCTAGGGACTGCCGGTAATTTTGCTATTCTGGCAAAGTCAGCTATCTCTACCGTTCCGGCTTCTGTGATTACAGGAGACGTGGGAATCAGCCCCGCTGCAGAGACTTTTATGACCGGATTTTCACAAACTGATGCTACAGGATATGCCACTTCTCCTCAGGTTACAGGGTCACTCTATGCGGCGGACATGGCTCCACCCACGCCAACGAAAATGACAACCGCCATTTCGGACATGGAATTGGCCTATACAAATGCAGCCGGTAGATCTGGACCGGTTGATTTAGGAACTGCTGAAATCGGTGGACGAACAGATTTAACTCCCGGTCTTTATAAATATACCGGCACTGTTCTTATATCATCGGATCTTGTCCTGACTGGCGCTGCAAATGATGTATGGATATTCCAGATGACGAACGATCTCAGCATCGCTGCCAATAAAAGCATTACCCTGGCCGGGGGAGCACTTCCTGGAAATATTTTCTGGCAGGTTACCGGAGAGGTTGTCATGGAGGCTGGTGCAGATTTTAAGGGAATCGTCTTAAGTAAAACCGCCATCACCATGCAGACCGGTGCGACTATGAATGGACGATTATTAGCACAGACCAATGTCGCATTAGACCAGAGCACAGTAACAAAACCCTCCTTCTAAACGGTCAGAACAGTCATTAAAAGACCATAAATGCTCAGGCGTTGAACCCGGAAAGTCTCCGGATCAACGCTTTAGCTGTTCCATCCCCTTGTGGCAACCACAGCAATTTCCGTGGATGTAACTTTTTCTAAAACCAACTGCAGGGATGCAATGTCGGTCATGGGAAAATGGTTCTATAAGGGATGATGTATTTCACCCCTCATTTTATACAAATTAGATTTAGGAGCAAATTAATTGAAAAATATCAAAACCAGAAATATTAACTTATTACTTATTGCGGCTATCATAACCACCGCGATTATCGGATGTTCTATGGGGGGAGATGTGACATTCCCAGAAGTATCATCTACCACTCCGATTGCCGAATCAGTCAATGTTGCAGTCGGTGCTGACATCACAGCAACCTTCAGCACAGCAATGGATCCGCAGACTCTTACAGATAAGACATTTACTCTCAAGCATGGAACAACCCCTGTTACGGGGACAGTGTCTTATACCGGTATGATCGCCACATTTAATCCTGCGGTAAACCTTCTGAACAACACGGTTTATACAGCCACACTCTCAACGGATGTGACAGATCTTGATGGTAACGCACTGGAGACAGACAATGTGTGGAGTTTCACAACTCCAGATACCATCCAACCCTCAGGGACTTTGATATATCCTGCCAATTCAGCTACAGGGGTCCCCATCAACACCAGTATAGAAATAACGTTCAGTGAGGATATGGACTACACAACAATCATCCCATCAAATTTTACGGTCAGTGGTGGATCAGCTGTCGGGGGAACCGTCACTTATGATAAACCCAACAAAACCGCCGTGTTTTCACCAGCAGATCTTCTGACTGAGAGTACGACCTATACTGCAACTGTTACGACAGCTGTTACAGACCTTTCTGGTAATGCCTTGACTTTAGCCAATGTGTGGAGTTTTGAAACAGCTGCCGCGGGACAGGGGCCAGCACCGGTGAGCCTCGGTACAGCCGGTAATTTCGTTATTCTTGCAAAAACCGCAGTATCTACCGTTCCGGCTTCCATCATTACAGGAGATGTGGGAATAAGCCCCGCCGCCGAAACATATTTGACCGGATTTTCACAGACCGATGCCACTGGATATGCCACTTCACCTCAGGTCACCGGATTCCTCTATGCGGCAGACATGACAGCGCCCACACCATCGAATATGACAACAGCCATTTCGGATATGGAAACGGCCTATACAGATGCAGCCGGCCGTCCTACACCTGATTTTCTAGATCTTGGTAGTGGAACACTAAACGCTAATACCCTCGCCGCAGGCCTCTATAAGTGGGGTTCCAGTGTTGGTATAACCGGAGATATCACAATCAGCGGTGCTGCAAATGATGTCTGGATATTCCAAATGTCGGGCGATCTCAAAATCGATGCCAATAAAAGCATTACCCTGGCCGGGGGAGCACTCCCTGGAAACATTTTCTGGCAGGTTGCCGGAGAGGTAAACATGCAGGCTGGTGCGCATTTTGAAGGAGTCATCCTAAGCCAAACCGCCATCAAAATGGTGACCGGTGCGTCTATGAATGGACGATTATTAGCACAGTCCCAGGTCGCATTAGACCAGAATACTGTAACAGAATCCGACTTTTAATCGGTTGGAGCTGTAATTAAAAGACTATAAAAAATAAGGCGTTGAACCCGGTAAAATTCGGGCTCAACGCCTTTGCTGTTGTAGATTCTGCCTATAGAAAATCTAAAGTCATATCTTGTAATCTCATATAATTGTCCTGGATATTTCTCTTTTTCAAAACCTCTTACAGCAACAGAGCCCATGGGTAAGCTTTATGAATATGCCTACTAGTCACAACCTTAGCAGAAAAATTTCTGTTCGAGTTCATCGAAGTGTCCTATAATTACAAAAGTAAGCTCAACTGGATTTTTGATGGACCCTGTGCCCTTGGAAATTGTGAGTACGACTATGATGAGTTGATGAAAGAAAACAAATAAACATATTATATTAAGGATATAAAAATATGGGGACAATCGAATCACGAAAAGAGAAAAGAATTCCTGTTAATGAGCTCCCGGAAAAATACACTGGTTTTTCAATTCTTTTACCTCATGGAGTTGAATCAATGGTTTATACAATTGATGCAAGTTTGAATGGTTTTGGATTTAATTCAGATTCCCCCCTGGATGATTTTATCGTGGGATCTCGCCTTGTCCTTTATCCTAATGGAACCGAATCTCCTGTATATGGAAAGATCGTTTTCTCTTGTAAAACAGATAAAGGGACTCGCGTTGGTGTGCAATTACAACCATACGGCGGTTATGAAGTATATAACAAGGAAATTCAGGAGATCTTAGCAAAAACAAGTTAATATTCATGTTTTAAAAAGATCCCAGGTATTCTTTCAGCAAGGGCACTGACTTTTTATCCTTCATCTCATAGGCCGGGACATTCCAGGGAGACCAGGCAAAGCTGATGGATTCACCATCTGTTCCGGAATTCCCGGGTATGATCCGGGTTCTTCCTGAAGAATCTTCAATCACACAGACCAGGGATATTCCGTCGGTTTTCATTGTTCTGATCTCATCTCTCAGAGGAGCCGAGTTGAACTTTCGTAAATCATACAAAACACGGCCCTGGGAAGGATCGCTGATGTTCATAAGACCCCAGGGAATCCTCAGGGTGAAACTGTCCTCTCCCTTCAGAAGAGAGTAGGCCGGTTCATCGAGAGGGCCGGTTTTGAGTTCTCCCCAATCGCTGATCAATGCGGGGTGGGCCCGTCCAGATTCGTCAATGTAGGAGCGGTTCACTAGAACTTTAACCTCTTTGAATTGGGGGGCTTCACTTTGTGATCCGGAGAACTGAAGGGTGGAGAAATTGTAGTTCCCTGCATTGAAGAACCGGGTGATTCCTGAATCCATATCGATTGTCACCAGTGACTCCAGCCCCCGGGGTGAAAATACAGGAGTGGATGAGGGAAGTGTATTCAGACCGGTGGTCAGGCTGTTCGTATCCAAACCCAGATAAATTCTGGTTCCCTCCTTCCAGGACTGAGGAGTCTCCATTTTAATATACAGATGGGACTCGCTTCCCCAAAGGGTTATGGATTCTCCCGTCTCATCCTGCTTAAAAATTGTTTCTCCCAGGCGGGAAGATCCGGTCATGCCAATGATGCCATAGTTCTGCTCAGGGTCCAGGACATTATGCCAGAGGACCTGCCGGTCGTAGGGTATCATAAACGGTTCGGTAGTCCATGTTTTTTTGGCCCATTCATCCATCCATTCAAAAAGAACCGCCCCGGCATAACCCTCTCTTTGAATGGCTTTGGTCATTCTAATAATTCCTTCTCCCTGCTCAGTTTCTGTAAGGCCTCCATGATTGTATCCGTCTGGATTGATATGGGCTGTAGCCGCACTCGTTGAAAGACCATATTCCGCAACCAGGGCGGGATATCCCGAGTGTGTCTGAATAAACTCTTTCAGATACCCCCCATATCGGAAGCTTCCCTGCTCATCCCGGTAGGAACTGTAGGACTCCTGATTGTTCATGAAATCAGGATAGTTGGGATAAATATGGTAGGCACCGAAAAAACCGCCAAAGGATGAATCTGTCATGGTGATCTTCCGGATATCCACCTGGGCCCGGTCGTTGTAGGGTGATTTTCCATCCAGTTCGGGATCCTTCCACTCCAGGGGATGGGTCATGCTGTCTAAAGTAGGCCAGCTGACGATACCCACGGGTCTGGACACACCGTATCCCGCAATTTCATAGCTTACCGCACTGTCGCAGCTGGAAGCCAGCCAGCCTTCGGTGGATGGTCCCTTTTCGGCAGAGATATATCGACCCTTGTAGCTGTAATCATTCAGGCTGTTGGTCTGGGAAACTTCATCCGGTTCCATCTCTCTTCCTATCAGAAATCCCAGTATCCATGGACTGATATCAGTTCTGTACCTTCCCCAGGCTCTGCCGGATCGGGAGGGAATGTCTGCGTTTCCATGGACGGCGTCAATGGTCAGCTTGATTTCCTCCTGATAGACAGCATTGTACTCCGGGTCCAGATAATTGTTCTGAGGGGGGTGTTCTTCCGGCCAGATCTCCTGGAGAAGATAGAGGGGGTCAACACTGTTCCTTTCGTTAAAGAGACCTAATGTCCTGTAGAATGCTGGTGGAAGGAGGGTATAGATCCGCACAGTATTGAAGTTCAGATCCTTCATTCTGGAAAACCAATTGTAGTAGACGAGTTCATCCTGGGGAAACTGGGTAAACCACTTACCCGGGAGGGCTGTACCAAGATTAATCCCTTTGATAAAAAAGGGTTTACTGACCCCTCCGGTGTTCTGGTAAAACTCACTTCCCCTGGTAGAAAAGCTGTGGACCTCAGTCATGGACGGGCTTTCCGGAACTGCCTTGGATGCGGCACTTTCTATCTGATCTCTGATCCAGGGAACAATAATTCTCCAGTACAGTTTCTCTTCCGATCCCGTTCTGAAGAGACTGACTTCAGAGCGGTATCCTATTTTTCCTGAGACTCTGTAGTTCCCCGGATCTATGTCGGAATGCTCGAGATCCACGGTCGTCAAGCCAGTGTGGATCAATGGCTCATCCTGTTCCAGAAGGAGGGGGATCTTTAAGGGGATACCCTCCCTCACGAGGAAACTCTCACCGTCGGATGTTAAGTGCAGGTCAACAGAAGAGCTTATGAAGGCTGTATCCCCGGGGATATAAATGGGTATTCTCTGGTGAATGAGGGCTCTTCTTCCTTTGTATTCCGCCGAGGGGGGCAGGCCTGAAAAATGTATCCCTCCCCGAAGAACAATCCTCCTGCCGTCTTCATTGCTGAATTCCAGAAGGGCGTCTGAATCCCTTTTATACAGGACAGACCAGCCTGTTTTTTTGACATGGAGAAACTCTTCCAATAACACCCTGTAGAGGGAGTGTGACTCCCCCGAGAGGGGATGTCCATCAGAGAGGAAAAACCCCTGTCTGAAGGCCGTCTCTTTTTCTCTGTCAGCAGCGAGGAATGCTTCGTTTTCACTAGCGGCCACTGGGACGGGCTGCGACTGCCCCGGTGGAGTTCCTTTTAAATTGAGAAATGGCCAGGCAAGCAGACCTTTGGTCCGGGTGTCTCGGTTGGAATCATCCCTGCTCCAGGATAGGATTGGATGGGTCTTTTTAAGTTCCCACAACCCGAAGGGAAGAACTGCAAAAATGAGGAGAACCAGTATCAGTAAGCGGATTATTTTTCCGGGGGATTTATTTTTCATTTGTCACCCCTTTGTTTCCCGGGGCAGGATTGAATCCCTTGCGCTCCAGCTTCTGCCAGCCTTTGTTTTTGAACAGGTAGGAGATGTAACTGAAGGGGCGTATCATGCTCATAAACTGTCTGTACCCGAAATTCTCGGCAAGAGCCGTCAGAATTTCATCTCTGAACTCCCTGCCTTTAAAATAGAGGACTTGTTTTTCCGCCAGAAACTGGGCCATGGAAGAAATCAGTATCCCGAACAGGACGACAATGGAAAACATGAAAAGAAAAATACGGCTGCTCAGTAGCCCGAAAATCAGAGAGAGCAGCAACACGCCATAACCCAGGACTTCCCAGAAAGGACCAAGAAGCTCGAAAATATAAAAATAGGGAAAACCGATGAGGCCGGATGAACCGTATCGGGGATTGAACAGCATTTTCTTGTGATAAATCATGATCTCTACGAGTCCTCGATGCCAGCGGTCCCTCTGCTTGATCAGACTGCCCAGATCTTCGGGAACCTCCGTCCAGCAGTTGGCATTGTGAGCATAATCCACTTGGAATTTCTGCCTTTTTTCAGATAGATATCTCACAAGGCGGACGACCAGTTCCATATCTTCACCGACCGTATCTTTCCTCATATTCCCTTTGCCCGTCATATAGCCGCCTATGCTGCGTACGAGACTGAGGCGGAAGGCTCCGAAGGCCCCTGAGATAATCAGCAGGCTGTTGAGCCTGGCCCATCCCATCCTTCCGGTAATGAAGGATCTCAGATATTCGACAGTCTGAAACCGGGCATTCATGTTTTCAGGCAGATGAACTTCCTTTATGAGTCCACAGTCTGTATTACATCCGTTGACCGGCAGGATGTTACCGCCCACAGCTATGAGGTTCCTGGAACTGTTCAGGGTTCGGAACATCAGTTTTGTCAGAGCATCCGGCTCCAGCAGGCTGTCAGCGTCTATGCTGCATATGAACTCCCCGGACGCTGCGTTGATGCCCGCATTGAGGGAGTCGGCTTTACCACCATTCTGTTTATCAATGAACGTGAGGTTGGGAATCTTTTTATTTCTGTATGTTCCCTTCAGGGGAGCCGTCTCAATGGAGGATTCAGTAGAATCATCAATCATTTCAAGTTCAAAATGTTCAATGAGATTTCCAGCCGTATTGTCTTTTGATCCGTCATTGATAACAATCAGTTCCAGGGAGGGATACTCCAGGGACAGAAGGGAATACACATTCTGAATGATCGATTTCTCCTCGTTGTAGGCCGGAGCCAGAATGGTTATGGACGGGAGAATCCCGGGAGTAAACAGGAATCTTTTATCTGCCGCGGCCCAGGAGGAACGCTGTCTGTTGATGGAGTCCCAGGAAAGAAACATAAGGATGAGATAGATGGAGTTCACCCCTATCGTATAATAGGAGAAGATATAGTGATAATGGAAAATAGAAGATACCAGAATCTCCTCGGCCGTCATAAAGGGGAGAGTGGAGCCCTCGAAAATCAGAAAAGTGACTATCGGAATCAATAGAACGATTCCCAGGAGCATGACCATATACCGTCTGTCACCGGGAGTCAGCTGGATTTTGGGCTTTCCGTCATATTTTGAGGGCGCTGATATACCCCATCTATTGCGGATTTTCTCCTTTAAATACATCTGACACTGCTCTCTGAAGTAGGAATTGGAAGCCAACTGGGTTGATATCGCCTCCATTAAAAGGTCTTCCAGGGTCTTATTCCTGTTATTGTTCAGAAAATCAATTATCAGAGAACTGAGATTCAGGCTTACCACATCATCCAGGAGCTCACAAATATCCGCCTTTTCAGTACTGTCAAGTTTCAGGATGAAATATTGAAGTCTGGAAGTCAGAACGGAAGCATAGCCGAGTCTTTCCTCATCCCTTTCAGAATCCCTGTACCGTTCGAAGAGGATGGGGATAATCTGGGGTTCCCTGGAAATCCTGTCTTTCAAGGCTCCCACCACAGTGGCATGCAGAGCCTTGTCACATAAAAGATTTGCTGTTTTATCTTTGCCGGGCAGATCCTGCATCTGGAAAATGACGCCTGCGGCTTTGCGGCGTATCACAAGGGAGGGGGAGTTCAGGAATTCATAAGAATTGATATTCTCTGAATATCTATCAAAGAGCACATCCGCCGCTCCATTCCGGACACTCTCCCATTCTGATTGAATATTTTTTATGAGGAAGGGAAGATACCAGTCCAGACCTTTTCCCGATGCCGCCACTATTAGGATTCTCAACTTGTCCGGATCTGCAGTCTCTTTATTTTTTTCAGACCAGCTTCTAAGGTCTGCGGAGTTTTGGTGGAGGATGGAAAGAATCTTGTCCTGATAGAGCGCATCCCTGCCTATCATGCTCTTCCAGATTATATCCAGGGAACCCTCATCAAGATTGTCGCAGAGGAGGTGGACAGCCTTAAGTCTGAGGAGCAGCGTTTTTTCTTTTTCAAGAAAACGGCTGAGAACATTCTTCTTAAGATCGGCATTCAGAAAACCTGCCAGCATAATGCCCCGGGCTCTTCTGCTGTACCTTATGCTGCTCAGCTGGGAGGCAATTTTATCAGTGATGTCCTTCTGTGATGAAAAGCTGACCAGCTGATCCATTATCGATTCAGAGGGCTCTACCGATTGGGCCGCTTCATACCATTGAATGAGATATTCGAGTTTCTCCTTCAGCCCCATCTGTTCTGCGGCTATCAGAGTCTCTGCTGCCAGGGAATTGCTGACCAGTTTCTGATATTTCATCTTTCTGATATTCTGCCGGCGGATTGAAGCCTTTGTTAAAATTGAAGCCAGGACGACCATCATATCCAGAAAGAGGAGCAGAGACATCAGAATAAAAATAATTAAAAAGCTAACGTTCATTTCTTTGTTCCGTCAGGATGTTTAATATCCCGTACACTTCTGCCAGCATGACAGGTTTTTTTAAATAGTGGGTTACATCCATTTTCTGGGCTCTTTTGACGGAAGACTCTGTCTTTTGATGGGATATGAACAGGAAAGGAATGTCTCTGAGGTCGGAAGAGTTCATAAGCTGCTCCCTGATTCGGAAGCCGTCCAACTGGGGAACATTGATTTCAGAAATAATGGCATCAGGCCGGTTCAGATCAATCTGATGCATGGCTCCATTGCCGTCGGGGCAGATGACTGGAACGTAGTCTCGTGCAACAAGGTATTCGGCTATCAGCTGTGAGGCTAATGGGTCTGAATCTATTATCAGCACAACCTTTCTGTTCTCCGGATCTTCCCCTACGGCAGAAGAATCTGCAATGGAATCAGGACCCATTCGGTCGAGGGTCTTTACCCTTATCCGGATCAGAGAAAGTAGCTCCTTGAATTGATTCTGTACATCCTGACCCAGTTCTGATACAGCGACAATCGCAATGCTGCATGTCATGTCGCGGATAAAATCATCTGTATCTCTGATTTCCTTCTGAAGGTTTGAGAGTAGCTGGAAGGGATCATCGGAATAAGCATCGGGCTGCATCAGAATCAGTATGGGACCGACCTCTCTCAACAGAACACAGTCATCCTGTTTTTTCTCCTGAAGTATTCTGGAAAAGGTGGCAATGGCTCTGTCTCCCTCCTGGTATCCGAAGTCATTGTTGAAATCTTTCATTTGATCAAGCCGGAAATAGGAAATATGCCCTTTCTGATTATTCTTGCTGAATACCGGGAAAAATGATTCAAAATATTGGCTGTTGTACAGCCCGGTAACAGGATCTTTAATCTGTTCATCACTATTGAGAATCAAATTTTCCTGAAGTTCAAAATTGATATTTTTCAGCTGTGTCATTTCGTCATGATCCGGGACACCGGATTCCCCGGTCTCCAGTGTGATCTCACATCTTACAGATTTCAGGGCGCTGATAAAACTGGCAATCTCAGCTGTAATAACACTACCGTGGTGGGGGCAGATCATGGCCGGAAAGAAATCGGCAATCCGGTCCATGGCATCATGGAGTCTTCCGGTGGAGGACATGAAGTTCTTATGAAAGTAAACCATTCTGTTGATGTAATCCCTGTCTGCGTAGAGCTGTGCATTCATTCCCAGGGCTCCGAAGAGATCACTGGAAAACAGGATGCGGCTGCTTTCATCAAAGGTGAGAATATTTCCGGGGGAGTGGAGGTGAGGAAAAGATAAAAAACGCAATGACAGGAATTGATCCAGTACACCTGTGTCGATCTCTTTGATATTAAAGAGAGGGGATTGCAGACCATAGGCTTTGAGCAGTATTCCTGTGCGCCAGTGGGTGATAATGGTTCCCCTGAATCCCTTGTTCTCCCATTGGGGGAGGCTGGAGCAGACATCGGGATCCTGATGAGAGACCACTATCGCTTCAATATTTTCTATCTCTGTTATTAAATCAGCGGCGGCTGCCACTTCCTTAAATCCGGTCAGGGGACCGGGATCAATGATGATGGCCTTGCCGTTCCGGTACAGCATGTAGACATTGATCTGCAGAAAATCGGGATTCTCTCCCATTCCCAGCCAGAATAATGATTCCGACAGTTGTACCGCTGCCTTTTTTTTATATATCATTCCATCCCCTTAATCAGCACAATCCTTTTTTTCTCGTTGCGCCCGTAGAGAAGCAGCGCTGAATCTGTTCCCTGGTCTATAAGATAGGAACCGAAACCGCCCTGCTGGTATCGTTCTATATCCGGATTGGTTTTTTTGAACCAGTCAAAATCAGGACCTGTAAAACTGAAATATACATGTATTTCCTCGTGATATATTCTCCATTTGATTTCCAGAGCCGAATTTGTATAGGAAATGCAGTTTCCCAGCACTTCCATGAAGGCTATCAGAAGTTTGACTTTCTTATCCTTTGGCTGGGAAGAATAGATTTTTTCAAGATCTTCTGAAAAATTTTCTCTGATTGCTGCCATATCTATCCCTGATGTGTTCTCAAAATGATGCACACAGGATTTTTCAGGGAGGTTTCTGTCTTTTTTAACTCTTATGGAGATAGCGGTCACATCATCTTCAAAATCCCGGGCCGCAAAAAAGAATGTCACATTCAGTACTTTTCTTATCAGTTCCCGGGGTTTCAGGTGACTGTGCGCATGTATGAGCTGCATAATCCTTTCCAGACCAAAGAGATCTCCTTCCTTATTCGTTACTTCGGATACGCCGTCGGAATAAAAAAAGAGAAGATCGTTTTTTGCCAGAGGGAGTATGAATTCCTGAAACTCCTGATCCACTGTAAACCCCAGAGGCATATTGGCCCCTTTTATGCTCCAGCAGCTGTTCTCTTCGGCATTATGATAGATAAAACTGGTGTGTCCGGCATCAATGAAGCTGAGTCTGTATCTGTTCATATCAAGTCGGCAGTAATAGAGGGTGAGGAATTTTTCAAGATCAATGAGATCCCGGTTTATGGTGGAATCAATAGCTCCCAGGACTTTTTGGATGTCCGGAAGCCTGCCGCAGACAGCTCCCTGGGTTATCAGAGCCTTGAAAAAGGATGATTTGACTCCTGCAGCCAGAAGAGCGGCCGGAACTCCCTTCCCCATAACATCACCGATGATAAAATCGGCAATTTCAGGTGTGAGCCATAGAAACTCATAAAAATCACCGTCAACCTTTTGGGAAGGGAGAGTTTCACCGGCAATGACCAGATCCTCTCCTGTCTGTCCAATCTCTCCGGTCAGGAGGGCCTTCTGAATCCGTGCACTGATCTCTATTTCATTATCTCTGGATTGGATCGCTTCTTTTTTATAGAGATCATTGTCTGTCAGAAAGACGGCAGATCCGAATCGGTAGAACTTATCATCCACCTCTTGAAGGCTGGTGAAACGGAACAGTACAGACACATTGTCACCATGCGCCAGAACCAGAGGCAGATCTATCTGGAGTTCCCCGTCCTCTCCGGTTATCCTTTCAAATTTGTCAGCAATACTATGGGGAGAAGCGTCGATTTTTGAAATCCAGCATTGCGGATCAGTCTGCAGTTCATCCTCTGAGATTTTCATCATCCTCAGGAAGGACGTGGAGGCGTAGAACCAGGAAGTCATGGAACGATCGCATATGAAAAAGTGATAGTCCAGCTCATTGGCCAGATGCAGCAGTTCAAGGAGCATTTCCGACTTCATTCCGGGGATTCCCCTAACCTTTCAGATTGGTAATTGCAATCTCTTTTGTTTCATAGATTTCCGCTATCTGGGATAGGCGGACCATCTTGAACAGCACATCCACCGCCGGAGCAGCTTCGCAAAGTACCATTTTGCGTTTCAATCCATTCAATTTTCTGAGCACAGACACAATGGCTCCGAGGCCGGATGAGTCCATAAAGGATATATTCTGAAGGTTCAGTATTATCATTTCACCGCAGTTGTTCACGATCTCGGTGAGGTCACTGCTGAATTGTTGAGAATTATTAACATCTATCTGTTTCATTTCGGGTGTTATGGTACATATCTGACCTTCGTTTTCTACTTCCATAATAAAAATTATAGGATGTTGAAAATTTAAATCAATCAGAAAAAAGGAGTATGGGAAAAATTATGAATTGTAACACTCATATTTCCGTCCTCTAACGGAGATTTCCCCTGGAAAAGCCACAGGTTCATATGAATCCTGCTCTCTGTGTTCCTGGGTATACTCTCTCCCTGATAAGTCCAGCCTTCGAGAATGTTCATTGAATTGTCTTTGAGGATGAAGCCGATCTTATCGGGCCTCCAGATGATCTGAGCCGTATATCTACCCCCCTTGGGGGGCGGAGTAAAGGAGTGGGTATTTCCTTTAATTTCATAGGGTTGGACTGTAAAATGGAAAAGATCTCCCTGACTCATCCCCCAGCGGGATATTTCAAAATCGATTTCATTATAATGGGGCGGATTTTTATCATTGTAGAGAAAAAAACCAAAGACAAGCTGAGAATCCCAGGAATCGGGGAGGGAAAAGTCTATAGAAAACTCACCAAAGCCAAAATAATTATCACTGAATATTTCTCCGGAATACACAATTCCCTTCTTCTTGCGGATTGAGAATTCAAGCTCCCGGTCTGCGGGAGTAGAGCTGACCGATTTTGAAGAAAATATGTTGGGACCGGGTCCTGTTGCTGTATCAGACTCTTTTATCTGCCACTGGTAGCCACCGAAATCTATCATCCCGGGGTCAGATGAAGCCAGAAAAGTGCTGAAAACCAGGAACAGCCCCCAAAAAAATAATATTCTTTTATTCATAGGACTGGAATTCTATTAGAATTAGGTAGGAAATCAAATTTAATTAATGATCCGGAGATGAAAAGCGGTATGAAACGAATAATTTTGTTGTATTTTTGTATAATTCTGATTCCTGCTTTTTCAGTAGAGAAAAAAGCATTGTTCATTCCCAGAGATGATCTTCCTTTTCATCAGTTCTCTGCCAAGGGAGATTTTTCCATTCTTCCCTCAGATGAACTCTGGCCCGAGGTTCTGCAGATTGTCAGCAGCGGTGACGGATCTAATGTCCAGATTGTGGCTCAGAATCTCCCGGAGTTCAGCCTGAAAGATCTGAATCAGGTACTCTGGCTGAAGGTGGAGAATCTGAAGGAGTTGAAGGATCTTTGGTTCTATGCTTCCGACAGCAGTGATTTTTCAAACAGAATCGTCTTTATGGTCAGTCAAGACCCCAGCCAGCTCAGAGAAGGGGAGTGGTGCCGGGTGAGTCTTCCTCTCTCTTCGGGACAGATCTGGGGGAATCCGGACCTCAGTAAACTGACCTCCTATCAGATCTGGATGAATGACAGAGGAGGATCTCCGGTAACTTTGCAGATGGGACCTGTTTTTCTGGAGGAATCACTGCCCCCATCTGCTCTGGTCTTCTCCTTTGATGACGGATGGAAAACTCAGATCTCCGCAGCCGCACCGCTTATGAGTCAATACGGTCTTAAAGGTACCGCCTATATTATTCCGGCTCTGATCGGCACTCCCGGGTATATGGATCTGGATGATCTGAAGCGACTGATCAATGATTACGGCTGGAGCGTGGGCAGTCATTATTTAGAGCCGATTAATAACTTTGATTCTGCAGAGGTCAGATCTCTGTTTGAAAAACAGCGCCAGTGGTTCGAGAATGCCGGGATCAGCATGAATGATTTTTCCTACCCTAATGGAATGCACGACCAGGAGCTCCTCACTATTGTTCCCGATTATTTCAGAACTGGCAGAACGATCATTGAATTTCCAGAATCTTTGCCCCCCGGAAATCCTTATAAACTCAGAATGCTCAATGTGATTCCCAGTACCAGTCTGGACGTGATTGAAAACCGTATTCAGACCATGGCGGACAGGGGCGAACTGCTGATACTCGTCTTCCATAAGATTGAAAGTGTTTCTCAATTTGAAACAGAACTGACGGTTGAGCGGTTTGAAGAGATCTGCAGAATTGCAGCCCGGTCCGGCAGAGAGAATCTGAACATGGAAAGTGTATACCCCCGTTTC
>NZ_JAQIBL010000070.1 GCF_027859075.1 Oceanispirochaeta sp.
GATATCATGGTTGAGTCTTTAAGAAAGCTCTACAATAAAACCCGCGCCGAAAACTGGGGATTCTACAATCAGCAGGATCTGAAGGTTGTCCCTTTTGCCTATGAAGGGGCCGGAGACTTCTCCAGGGGAGCCGTGGCTCTCAGTCCTTACGCCAGCCTCGCCGAGTATGAATTATCCTTTGTTCCCGTCCTCAGACATGAATCGGGAAGGAATTTACCCTGGCACTTTATCGTCGAGGCACCGGCCCGGTCGGGACAGTGGGGCGGTATTTCCTACATCATCATCAACACCTTTGTACTCATTCTCTTTACCATCCTTTTTTCGACTCCCCTAGGGGTTATGGCCGCCATTTATATGGTGGAGTACGCCAAACAGGGAAGAGTCCTGCGTCTTCTGAGGATGGGGAGTGATACTCTGGCGGGGATACCCTCCATCGTTTTCGGTCTCTTCGGGTTTATATTTTTTGTTCGGATTCTGGGCATGGGTATCGGTTTCATTTCGAGCACACTGACGGTTACACTGATGGTACTCCCCACCATTATCAGGACAACCGAAGAAGCTCTGAAGTCTGTTCCCCCATCCCTGCGGGAAGGTTCTCTGGCTCTGGGGGCCACCAAACTGCAGACCATAGCCAAAGTAGTGCTTCCCGCGGCATCTCCGGGAATCCTGACCGGGATTATCCTGGCAGTCGGGCGGACAGTCGGAGAAACGGCTGTCCTGATATATACTCTGGGATCAAATTACGATCTGGTATCGGGTCCATCATCCTCTGCCAGAGTTTTATCCCTCCACCTCTACATGCTTTTTTCAGAAGCCGTCTCTTTTGATCGGACATTTGCCACCGCGGCGGTCCTGGTCATTATCATTCTGATGACCAACCTGACAACTACCCGGGTTCTCAAGCAGTTTAATAAAAATTCCGGCATGTAAGCCAAGGAGTACAAAAATTATGGATTTGAACAATAAAATTACAGTGGAGGATCTGAACCTGTTTTACGGTGATTTTCAGGCCCTTCATAATGTGAATATCGAAGTGAAAGAGCGGGAGGTTACCGCATTGATCGGGCCTTCCGGCTGTGGAAAGTCTACCTTTATCCGGACTCTGAACCGTATGAATGATCTGATTGATAGTGTAAAGATAGATGGAAATATTCACTATAATGATAAAAATATATACTCAGACTGGGATGTTATCGAGTTGAGAAAGAAGGTGGGGATGGTCTTTCAGAAGCCCAACCCCTTCCCCATGTCTATCTATGATAATATTGCTTATGGTCCCAGAACTCATGGCATTAAAAACCATTCCAAGCTGGATGATATTGTAGAAAAAAGTCTTTCACAGGCCTCCCTTCTGGATGAAGTCAAAGACAGGCTCCACAAACCGGCGATGGGTCTTTCCGGAGGCCAGCAGCAGAGACTCTGTATCGCCCGTGTTCTGGCAGTAGAGCCGGATGTACTCCTTATGGATGAGCCGACATCCGCACTAGACCCGATTTCAACTTCTAAAATTGAAGATTTGATCGATGAAATGAAAAAGAATTATACTATTGTCATTGTGACTCACAATATGCAGCAGGCCGGGCGTATTTCTGATAAAACAGCCTTCTTTCTGCATGGTTTTATCGAAGAGTTCGGACCAACGGATGAGATTTTTTTCAACCCAAAGAGCAGAAAGACGGAAGAGTATATTTCTGGAATGTTCGGCTGACCCTTAGGCCTAAACAGGGAAAACACCAGAGCAATGTTATTGCTCTGGTAGGACAAACAATCTTAAGTCCTTAGGCCTAAACGAGTAAGGCACCAGAGCAATTGTAAAAATAAAGTCTTAACCATGAGGAGACAAAATATTATGATCAGACAACATTTTGGAGATGATTTAGCTGAATTGAACAGAGAAATCATGAAAATGGGAGTAAGGGTGGAAGAGTCCGTGAATAAAGCGGTAGATTCCCTTAAGAATAAAGACATTGAGCTGGCCCAGCAGGTTATTGATGAAGACGATATCATTGATGAAATGGAAAAGGACCTGTGTGATAAATGCGCCCTTATCATTGCCCGGGAACAGCCTGTGGCAGGAGATCTCCGGCACCTGATCAGCGGTATCAAGATTATCACTGATATTGAGAGGATTGCAGATCATGCGGTGCATGTGGCTAAAGGGGCTATCAATATGGCTGGAACTGATTACTTCAAGCCTCTTGTGGACATTCCCCGCATGGCAAAATTGGGGTGCAGTATGCTTTCCAGAGCTGTTGCAGCCTATGTCGAAAAAAATGCCCAGGATGCCATGCTCATTGCGGCTGAAGATAAGCTTCTCGATGATCTGCATAAACAGGTCGTTCGGGAGTTGTTAACCTATATGATCTCACAACCCCAGAACATCGAGGGTGGACTGTCATTGATGTATATCAGTCGTTTCCTTGAAAGGATCGGTGACCATGTCCGGAATATCTGTGAATGGGTCGTCTTTGCTGAAACTGGTGAACATGAAAACCTGTAAGGAGATTCAATGGCCAAACTGCTGATTATTGAAGATGAAGCCGATATCCGGGAGCTCATTTCTTTCAACCTGGAGATGAATGGTTATGAAGTGCAAAAAGCACGGGACGGTGAAGAAGGTTTGGATCTGGCCAAAAAGAGTGATTATGACCTGATCATTCTGGATCTGATGCTGCCGGGTATGGATGGTTTAAAAGTCTGCTCCCAGTTGAGAAAAGATGCGAATAAGAAGGACATTCCCATCATCATGCTCACGGCAAAATCAGAGGATGAGGATATCATCAAAGGACTCGAAAGCGGTGCTGATGATTACATTACTAAACCATTCAGCCCCCGTATCCTTGTCGCCCGGGTCAAGTCTGCCCTCAGAAGATCCAGTCATGACGTCTCTGACCACGAAGCCAACAGGATCAGTATTCACGATCTGGTTATTGATACGGCCAGGCATGAAATCCTGCTGGCAGGGGAACCCATCATTCTTTCGGCCACTGAATTCGGTATCCTCCAGTTTCTGGCAAAGAATCCGGGGTGGGTCTTCTCAAGAAACCAGATCATCGATTTTGTCAAAGGGGAAGATTACCCTGTCACAGCCCGTTCCGTTGATGTTCAGATACTGGGAATCCGAAAAAAACTGGGTGAGAGGGGCAATATCATTGAGACCGTCCGGGGGATCGGATACAGGATGAAAGGGGAGTAGCTTTTAACCCGAACATCCCGTCAGGGCACGACCTCAAACTGACCCATCATTCCATTGTCTTCATGTTCCAGAAAATGGCAGTGGTACATGTATATCCCCTGGTAATCCTCAAACACAAGGGCAATCCGAACCGTGTCACCCGGCATCAGAAGGACAGTATCTTTGGGACCTGAAAGATGAGGAGGAGGCGGGGTTCCGTTGATATCCAATATCCTGAACTGGACATCATGGACATGGAAGGAATGCACAACATTCATCATGCCCTGGCGTACGTTTTTGACAGTCCAGATTTCAGTTTCTCCCCGAAGCGCCGCGAAATCGATTCGCTTCATATCCATTGTTCTGCCATTGATGGAAAATCCCCGCATACCCCTGGTTTCCATGAGAAACTGTCTTTTGGTTTTTGCATTGGATTCACCTTTTATACTGAAAGGCCGATTCGTACTTCCAGGGTTGAAAGCTGCTGCTTTTTTGCCTTCTGAACTAATTTGAAGGGCCTTAAAACTGGAAGAGCCGTATAAATCAGCCAGAATTTGAGATCCCCCGGCTTTGCTGAAGTCCACAAGGATTTCAAATCGCTCTCCCGGTGACATGATCAGCTCATTCATCTCGACTGACTCGGGTAAAAATCCTCCGTCCGAAGCAATCACTCTGAAATTACGGCCGTCGTCAAAACGAATCCGCATCAGGCTGGAATTGGAACCGTTAAGGATTCTGAATCGGATCAGACCGCCTTCAATCTTAAAATCCGGTTCTATCTGTCCATTCACCAGGAGTACATTCCCGGTGTAACCATTCATTATATCGTGCATCCCCGGTGCGTATTCAAATTTCCCCCCGCGGTTCAGCCTTCGGTCCTGAAGGATCAGGGGTATATCATCGATACCGTAATTATGTGGAATAGGAAGAGACTTTGAAAATTCGTCTTCGATGATAACCATCCCCGCCAGACCCTTGTAGACATGTTCTGCTGTTGACCCCATGAGATGAGGATGATACCAGAGTGTCGCTGCATTCTGATTGATCAGGAAACGGGGATTCCAGAGGTCTCCCTTGGATATGACCTGATGAGGTCCGCCGTCAAACTCTGCGGGAATATGCATGCCATGCCAGTGGAGTGTTGTCTCTTCTCCCAGCTTATTTAAGACCTTAACATCTGCAGACTGGCCTCTGGTGAACCGGAGGGTCGGTCCCAGGTAGTTGCCGTTGTATCCGAAGCTGGGGGAACTCCCCCCTGCTAATTCAAGCTGACCCTTCTGCATGGTCAACTCAATATCCGGTCCTTCCAGAAGGGGAGGAATCAGCAAGGCTTCCGCTGTCAGATTGAAATGTATCAGGAGAGAAAAGAAAAGAATCCAGAAGTACTTCATAAAGTTAAATATTAGTTATTTAGCATGAATTTGCAAATGAATCTCAACCTGTGAAAAACAGTATTGCTTCCCCTCAGGGAGGGCTGAGGGTATAATAATTTATATATGCAGGAGGCCTTCATGACTTATCAGGATTTTTTAAACCACAAAGCCGTCCTCTCGGCCGATCTGGCAGCCGTCGCCATGGCCCGGCAGGCCGGAGATCTTATCATCAGAAAGGGCAGACTGGTCAATGTTCATACGGGAATGATTGAAGACCAGACAGATGTTATCGCCTTTAAAGGGATCATTGCCTTTGTGGGTAATGCCGATGGATATCCCGTCGGTAAAAATACTAAGATTATCAATGCTGACGGCCGTTATATCCTTCCCGGTTTAATCGACAGTCATATGCATGTGGAAAGTTCCATGGTGGACCTGGCCTCCTTTGCCTCGGGGATTCTTCCTCACGGCACCACCACCATATGTCCGGATATACATGAGATGACCAATGTCTTCGGCTTGAAGGCGGTTGAACTCTTTCATAAAACGGCCGCCCATATTCCCCTGAATGTCCTGGCGGCCATGCCGGTTTGTGTGCCTTCTATTCCCGGCATGGAAGATGCCGGTTCTGCTATTACCGCCTCAGATGTGGGAAAAGCCTATAGAGAAAATTGGGTGGAACTGCAGGGGGAGCAGATGAATTTCCCAGGGGTCATCTATGGTGATCCCAATGTCCATGCCATCGGGGGAGAAAGCCTGAGAGCCGGGCGGGTGATGACCGGTCACTACTCCTCTCCCGACCTGGCTGGAGGGCTGAATTCTTTTATTGCTTCCGGCATGACCGCCTGTCATGAAAGTACAAGTGCCCGGGAAGCCCTGGCAAAGGCGGGACGGGGTATGTATGTTCAACAGCGTTACGGCAGTGCCTGGCTTGATCTGCCCAATCTGCTCCCGGCTTTGCTGGACAATCCCGGTATGGACAGCAGGATGTTTACCATGGTCACCGATGATGTGACCCCCCTCACAATAGAGGAAGAAGGACATCTGATCCGGGTTCTCAGAGAAGCGGTCCGCCTGGGAGTTCCCCCTGTGCAGGCCCTTCAGATGGTCACCCTCAATGCGGCGCAGCTGCTGGAGAAAGAGCGCTGGATCGGCTCGGTGGCTCCCGGCCGGGCGGCGGATATCCTCATTGTCAATAATCTGGTTGATTTTAAGGTTCAATCTGTTTTCTCCGGGGGCATCCTGGTGGCAGAGAAGGGGTGTTTAAAAGTGGAAATCCCGCCCTATGACTACCCGGACTGGTCCCTGGATTCTGTACATATCCCCCTGCAGAAAGCCGGGGACTTTGTTGTTCCCTCCCCCGGGGATGAAGAATTGACCGTTCGGTCCATTCGTCTGGTACCGGGAATGGTATTCACCAGGGAGGAAATGCTCTGTCTGGTCCCCCGGGACGGTCAACTGAGGGCCGATTTCAGTCAGGATCTGGCCAAAGTCTGTGTGATCTACAGGCATGAAAAAAGTATTCCTGTAGAAGACCGCCGGTCCATAGCTTTTCTGAAAGGCCTGACTCTGAGAGAGAATACCGCCTATGCATCCACGGTTTCTCATGATTCCCATAATCTGCTTGTCGTCGGAACGGATGATGAGGCGATGGCCCTGGCGGCCAATACACTCAAAGCCAGCGGTGGGGGATTGGTTGTGGTTCAAGACGGTTCGGTTCAGGCTCTCATGCCTCTGCCCTTTGCCGGTTTGATGAGCCTTAAATCCGTCTCTGATGCGGCGCTGGAGTTAAAAGGAGTAGAGACAGCCTTGAGGGAAGCGGGCTGCCCTCATGACAGTGTGGAGATGACAATCAGTCTACTGGGATTGATTGTCCTGCCCGAACTGCATCTGTCCAACAAAGGGCTGGTTCAGATGAAAGACGGAGCGCCTCCCTGCTTTGTCCCTCTCTTTCCTGAATGACAAAGCGGAGTGATCAGCGGCTGCCCCGGATGTAGGGTTCGCCCAGAGTTGCGGGTGCACTCATTTTCCGTTTTCCCTTTTTACTCATTCCGTAAAAGAGGAGGACTCCCAGGGTTGTCAGGTAGGGCAGCATGGCCAGCAGATTCGGTGAGATTCCCAGGGGCTGGAGAACATACTGAATCACAAAAATCCCCCCGAATACATAGGCTCCCAGAAAGGCCTTTGAAGGCTCCCATAGGGCAAAGATGGTCAGGGCAATGACAATCCACCCCCGGCCGGAAGTCATCCCTTCAATCCAGGATTTGCTGTAAGCCGTGGAGAGATGAGCCCCTGCCATTCCGGCAAAAGCTCCTCCCACCATGACACAGGCATATTTGACCAGGCTGACGTTGATCCCGAGAGTCTCGGCTGCCCTGGGATTTTCACCCACCGACCTGACAGTAATTCCCAGCTTTGTGTATTTCATGATAAACCAGACCAGGAGTCCTAGAATCACAGAGAGGTAGAAGTAGGCATCCTGATAAAACAGGACTCTTCCGATCACCGGGATATCTGATAAACCGGGGATGGCTATGGCTGACATTTTTGCTGTCAGGGGGCGGCCGACGAAGGGTTTGCCCCAGAGTCCGCTCAGGCCCAGTCCCAGCATGGTGAGAGCCAGACCGGAAACAACCTGATTGGCTCTCAGGCTGATGGTGACAAAGGCATGAATCATGGAAAAAAGAGCACCCGCCAGGATGGCCGCCAGCATTCCCAGCCAGGGATTCCCCGTGGTAAATGTAACGATGAATCCCGTTACGGCACCCAGGGACATCATTCCCTCAATTCCCAGATTCAGTATGCCCGCACGTTCGGTGACAATTTCACCCAGTGTGCCTAGTAAAAGGGGAGTCCCTGCGACGATGGTTCGTACCAGGATGGAAGTTATAATTTCAAGCATTTATTTAAACTCCTATGACCAGAGCTGGTTTGCAGTTCCGGTGGTTTTCTCAGTTAGGCCTAAGGGTCTATTTCCTACCAAGGCTAATTTGTAGCCTTGGTGTTTTTTAGCTTAGGCCTAAGGGTAAAGCGGACTCTATGGCTGAGGAGGAAATCTCCCATGATGAGGAAGACAAGGAGCAGTCCGTTGAACACATTGACCGTTGCTGCCGGGAGGCCCATGGACATCTGAATGGCATCGCCTCCCACTATGATTCCTGCAAAAAACAGCCCTGAGAGAATGGTAAATCCAGGATTGAGCCTTCCCAGCCAGGCGACAATGATGGCAGTAAAGCCATAACCCGCAGAGATGGTCTCAGGGTAACTCAGATGGTGGTGAATGGCCGTGAGTTCTCCTACTCCTGCCAGACCGGCCACTCCGCCGGAGAGAACCATCATCAGAACAGTGGTTCTGAAAAAATCGATTCCTGCATATTTTCCGGCTTCCGAGTTCTCACCTATAACCCGGATCTCATATCCGAAACGGGTCCGATAGACAATAAAGCTGAGTGTCAGGGCGACTACCACTGCCAGGATTAAGAGAGGCAGTGAAATACGGGAGTTGTTCATCAGTGTCAGGATCGCCTGATCCGGCAGATCATCCGTATAGGGATATCCGTATTTGGTGGCTCCCTTCCAGGGACCAACAACCAGAAACTTGACAAACTCAGCCGCCACATAGTTCAGCATCAGAGTTGAAATGACTTCATTGATTCCGAATTTGACTTTGAAAATGGCAGGTATGATTCCCCAGATGGCTCCACCCAGGAAACCAGCTAAAAACATAAGAGGCAGTATCACATAGCCCGGTAGATGGGGCCCCCAGTTGAGTCCCACCCATGTGGCAAAGATGGCGCCCCAGAGGAGCTGACTTTCCGCCCCGATGTTCCAGAATTTGGCCTTGTAGGCCAGAGCCAGACCGCTTCCAATCAATATCAGGGGGATGGCTTTTGTCAGGGTTTCCTTGAATCCAAAGACACTTCCAAAGGAGGATCTGAAGATTTCATAAATGGCGTAAAAAGGATTTACATGGTAGGTCAGAAACACTATTCCCACGGCAACAAGCCCCGCCAGCATGGACAACATAAGGATGAGAACATTGAAGGCGGGCGTTGTTTTTTCCCTGGGCAGTATGATTACAGGCATTTTCAGTTCTCTCCTTGGGATTCGTGCAGGGATTCAGGCATGGACCCGGCCATCATTAGACCGATGTCTTCAATCTCACAGTTCTGTGGATCTACAACACCCATAAACCGGCCCTCAAACATGACCGCTACTCTGTCGCAAACCTGAAACAGTTCTTCCAGGTCTTCCGAAACAAGAAGCACCGCTCCTCCCCGGTCACGGCAGGCAATGAGTTCTTTTCTGATATATTCTGTGGCCCCCACATCCAGCCCGTAGGTGGGGTGTGCGGCAATCAGAACCTCCGGCTCAGCGGATATTTCCCGTCCCAGAATGAGCTTCTGTATATTGCCGCCCGACAAGTTTTTAACGGGTGTGTTGATGGAGGCGGCATCCACATTGTAGGATTTTACGATTTTTTCAGCGTGTCTCTTGATCAGGGGGTAGTTCATCAGGGATCTGATGCTGAAAGGACTTTTGTGGTGCTGTTTCAGGACGGAGTTTTCATAGAGCTGCAGGGTGGATACAGTCCCGTGTTTGATTCGTTCTTCCGGAACATGAGTGATCCCTCTGTCGTGAATTTTTCGGGCCGAAATATTCGTAATATCTTCTCCGTGAAGGAAAACCCTGCCCTCCTGACCACGCCTAAGTCCGGTAATGGCTTCGACCATTTCTCTTTGTCCGTTTCCTGAGACTCCAGCCACTCCCAGAATCTCATTTTTATGGAGTATGAAGGACAGATCATTGACAATGGGCCTGTTCTGATCGCTGTTGACTATCAGATCTTTGACTTCCAGGATTGTTTCTCCCCGAGGTTGATCACTTTTGTCATAGCAGGTGGCAATTTCCCGGCCTATCATCATGCGGGCCAGGTCTTTCTGAGTGACATCTTCGATCCGGGCACTCCCTGTGACAATGCCCTTACGCATGACCATCACAGAATTGCAGATGGCCATGATTTCTTCCAGTTTATGGCTGATCAGAATAATGGTATGACCTTCATCGGTCATTTTTCTGAGGATTCCAAAGAGGTCCTCCGCCTCCTGAGGAGTGAGGACCGACGTCGGTTCATCCATGATCAGGAGGTCGGCATTCCTGAATAAGGCCTTCAAAATTTCAACTCTCTGCTGTTCTCCTGCCGAGAGTTCCCATATTTTTTTATCAGGATCTACATAGAGGCCGAACTTTTCCGAGTAATCTCTGATCTCTTTTCTCATGTACTTCTGAGGGAAAAAGAAGGGGGCTCCATCAAATCCAAGAGCGATATTCTCCAGAACCGTATGCTTCTGGATCAGCATAAAATGCTGGTGAATCATTCCGATTCCAGCATGCATGCTGTCTTTGGGGTTTCTCAACCGGATTTCCTGATCGTTGATCAGAACCTGTCCCTCATCGGGCAGATACAGACCGTAGAGGATGTTCATCAAGGTTGTCTTTCCGGCTCCGTTTTCACCAAGGAGCCCCAGAATGTCTCCGCCCTGAATGTTCAGATCAACATTCTGATTGGCTTTCACACCGATGAAGGACTTTGAGATTCCTCTCATTTCCAGTTTTTTAATCGTTCTCAAAATAATTCTCCCGGGACTGTATGGATCGTATCATAACCCTAAACCTCCTTTTCAGAATAGCATGAAAATAGAAAAAGGGACGCCAGAGCGTCCCTTTCTCATCTCCTTCAAGAGGAGCCGGTTAAATATTATTGGGGAAGGGGAGTATCAAAGTTATCTACCTGATACATCATTTCTGCAAAAAGATGTCCGATAGAGGCAATTTCTCCATCGGCTATTGTCTTATTACCGGCCTGATCGTAGATGGGTCCTGTAAAGGGATCAAATACATCGCGTCCGGATTTCATCTGTTCGTAGCGCTTCATCACAAGATCGTAGATGGAAATGCTGCCGAAGTCGGCAGAATCAGTTTTGATTCCTTTCAGAGTCTCTACATATTTGGGGTTGATTTTATCGGTCATGGAACCGCCCATTTCTACGGCATTTTCTTTCATCAGCCAGAGCAGGTCATAGTCGGTCAGATCATCGGTTTTACCTGCTTTGTAATCCATAAGCATCTGTTTATAGAGGACTCCCCAGTCGGTCAGCTGACCTGTAAGAACAGCATCCTTACCATAGGACTGCATGGGGCTGTAATGGCTCATGGCGTATATTTTCTCACCCTTTTCCTGATGCTCCTGAGCGACTTCCACAACGGTGGGAGTGTCTTCGGTAAAGGCCAGTACATCACAACCTTCGGCGATCAGAGATTCGGCAGCTTCTCTTGCCTTGTCGGGTCCATACCAGGCGTAGATCCATTTCGCACTGACTGTGGCTTCAGGGTTTACTTCCTTGATTCCCAGAGCAAAGGCGTTCATATGACGGAACAGTTCGGGGATGGGGAAGGCCGCTACATAGCCGATTTTATTGCTTTTGCTCATGGCTCCGGCAATCAGTCCGTTCATGTAATAGATCTGATACATGTCACCCATATAGGTTCCCATGTTGGGAGACCGTTTGAATCCGGAAGCATGGAAGAATTTTACATCCGGGTATTTGGCTGCAACAGCGACAGTATCATCCATGTAGCCAAAGCTTGTCGTAAAAATCACGTCACATTTCTGTTCCTGAACCATTCTGTCGATAAATCTGACAGCATCGCCTTCGGGAACACTTTCAACGGTGATGGTTTCCAGCCAGGGCAGTTCGGCTTCTGCAAACTTGCGTCCCTGATCGTGAGCGTAGGTCCATCCGAAGTCTCCGGCAGGGCCGATATAAACAAATCCGGCTTTCACCTTTTTTTCTGCTGGTGCACCGGCAGCGGCTGCAGGTGCTTCCTGAGCTCCGCCCGCGAAAAGCATACCAGAAATGAGCAGCATGAGGGCTGCCAGAAGAACAGACTGTAATCTTTTCATTTTTTTTCTCCTAAAGAATATTTTTCATTCTAAATTGATTGTCTTTCTAACTGATCAATTTGTCAATAATAGTATAAATATACTTTAAAATTTGTCTGACCTATCAGCTGAAACTGCTTTATATCATGCACTTGAGAGAGACGGTCATAAATATGTTACATTTTTGTATAGAATGAGAGGGGGGGTGAGTTTCAATAAGGCCTCCCAGCCTACTGGAGCTGAGAGGTCATCAGAGAGGAGGGGAGGATCAAGTTGTTTTTATTTCTCCGGCCTTCTCAAGACCAATTTTGGTCAGAATGGGGCCGATTATTTCAAAAAAGAGAGAGGTGGCTGTCACAGTCGTAATGACGACGCCTCCTATGTAGGCCCCATGTTCTCCATAGGCGGCAAACTCATTCTTGACGATAAGAGCCAAACCAATGGCGACACCCGCCTGTGACAGGATACCCATACCCAGGTATTTTTTGATATTGGGAGACAATTTACCCAGAGAAGCCCCCAGGGTGGCTCCGGTCATCAAGCCAGAAGTCCGTCCGATAATGTATACGAGACCAATTAATCCCAGACTGGGAATGGCTGAAACATGCAGGTTCGCACCAGCCAGGACAAAGAACATCACAAACAGTAGAGGCATGAACTCGGAAAGTTCATTATGGATTTTTTCCACCAGATTAAAGGGCTGGGTGTTCACAATGTAGATTCCGATGATCATATTGGTCAGAATCAACGACAGATGGAGCATATGACTGATTCCCGAGGATATCAGAATCGTGGCAAACATCAGGATGAACATATCCCGTCCGGACTTCAGTTTTCTGGCCAGGATTGTGTACAGAAATGAGAGTGCCAGTCCGACCAGAACTGAAAAGAGAATCTCTTGGAGGGGGGTGGCCAGCAGAGTCATCCAGTTGCCCGTTTCCAGGCCGGCTTCCCGGCCCAGAATAGATTTTGCAATAGCAGCGGCAAATCCGAATATGACAATGCCCAGGCCGTCATCAAAGCCAACAACCGAGTATAGCGCCTTGGTCAGTGGACCTTTGGCTTTATATTCCTGAATAATGGCCACTGTCCCCGCAGGAGCACTGGCAGGAGCAATGGCTCCAAATACGATGGAAAGGGCTATGTCTTTTGTCAGAAAATATAAAAGGATACTCACAAAGAAGAAAGCCAGGAAAGATTCTGTAAAGATCACCAGAATGATCCCTTTCCCCTGTTTTTTCAGACTGCTGAAACTTAGTTCCAGACCGATGCTGACGGCTACAAAACTGAGGGCAACATCAGATATGAAGCTTAGATTTCTTTGAAAATCCACATCCAGAAGATTAAACAGTGAGGGACCCAGGGCCACACCAATGATCATAAAACCGATGATGGAAGGCAATTTTATATATTTCATGCTTTTTCCGGCATAAAATCCGATGGCCACCATGAGACCGACGATCAGGAGAGGCTGCAGGGCGGGAGAGTTGTGTATTACTTCGTTCAAAAGAATCTCCTAAAAATCAATGGATCCGTCAAAATAGAGAAGGTCTGCTACAGAAATAAGAATTCCACCCTGCTCGACAGGACGTACCAGATTGATCCGGCGGATTGTGTCATTCATAAGTCGTTTATCGATGACTGCTATGATCACCTTGCTGAAACTTTTGGAATTGTCGTTCCAGAAGGTCGAGAAAAGGGGGAGTTTATAAAGATAGGAACCGGCGTTGGTGGATTCGAGTACAGATACATCTCCTTCTACTTCGGAAGACAGAATCTCGAGTACATCGCTGAAAATCTCTTCATCCTGTACATGTAGGATGAACTGACATTTTTCAACCGGTTTGTTTGTCATGTTTTCTTCTTCTTCCAGGGTCAGCATGGCTCGGACTTCTCCGGGTGTCACTGCATTGATCAGATTATTATAAAGTGCCTGATCTTTGGATATTTTGGATATGGAAGATAGAATTTTGATGTGTTTGTTTCTGTTGGCTGCTGATCCGATGATGAAAAATACCAGATGAACCGGTTCCCCATCGAGGGAATCAAAATCTATGCCTTTTTTCAGAACTACAAGACCAACAGTAAACTCGCTGATGGAATCAAGGGAACAGTGAGGAATGGCAATTCCAGATCCCAGCCCTGTTGAACAGAGCTCTTCCCTTTTGATCAGGGACTGTTCTATCTCGGATGCATCAATTTTCTGAACCGATGGTGAGAGTTGAGCCAGTTCACTGATTTCTTTCAGTAAGGCTTCTTTATTTTTTGCCTCGCTTCCAATCCGGATGCACTCCGGCCTTAATGAATCAATCATTTCTTATTTCTCCTGGATTAAAAAATCTCTATCTACTTCTATAAAATACTGGATAAAACCTTTTTTGCTCTGTATGGACCTGAGGATCTCAATCGCTCCCTCTTTTCTGAAGATCTGGCTGATTTTAGATAAAATTCGGAGGTGAACCACTTCACTGTCTGATATGAGCAGGAAGAAAAGGTGGGTCAACTCTCCATCAAAAGACGAGAAATCAATTCCTTTTTCTGAAACACCAATAATAATCTTGGCTTCTTTAACCACTTTGGCAGAGGCTTCTCTGATGTGAGGAATGGCAATGCCGCTGCCGATGGATGTGGAGATCAATTCTTCCCGTTCCATCAATTTTTTGATGAAATACTCTTTGTCCGAGATCAGTTTTGAGGCAAAGGCATTCTCGGCCATTTCTCTGATAACATCTTCCTGGGTTGTAGATATAAGTGGAAGAATGATGTTGTCTTCATCCAAAAGGCGGGACAGAGGAACCGAATCATACTCTTTTTCAATTAATCGGGACAGATCATTCTGGGGGATTACAGCCATCTTTGAAGTCAGCCAGTCATTGAGGGCCAGTTTGGAAAAGCGCCACTGATTGGCTATCTTGGCACAGGGTATTTCCTGGTTTTTCACCATTTTCAATATGGTTTTATCAGATAACTTCAAGTATTCTGCTACTTCTGCCAAGGTTAGAATCTCATCATTCATAATATAAAATCCTCTACATTCCGTTATATTCCGTTATATTCCTTTGTCGTGGAAGATGTCAAGTCCATTTTTATTCTTATGTCCCTTAAGGAGGAAGGGGATGGGAGGATTTAGCGGATACTCGGGGAAATGAGCTTATCCAGGACCGCCCTGCTGCGCTCAATATAATCAGGAGGGAATATCCAGAGGTGGAGGTCATCATCATAGTGGTCAGAGATTGTGAAATCGATGAAATGCTGGTAAAGTAGGACGAAAATATAGGATAACGAAAGAGGAGTCCACACCATGGCTGTGTCAAAAAGAATCCAGGAAATGCAGGCAACTTCATCCTTTATCAGGAAAATGTTTGAGACCGGCGCCACTCTTAAGGCGGAATTCGGTGCCCGGAATGTCTATGATTTTTCAATCGGAAACCC
>NZ_JAQIBL010000071.1 GCF_027859075.1 Oceanispirochaeta sp.
CCTTTATTCAGAGTTTTCCCATTGTCTGCCGGATCTGTGTTCCCGAACCGGATTTCAACGAATACCTCTTTGCTCAGGGACTTGAAAACCTCTCGGGAATCAAGGCCCCCGAGAGGGCCCAATGGATCAGAACCCTGAATCTTGAAATGGCCCGGCTCACCAGTTTTCTGATGTGGATCGGCGGTCAGGCGGGAGCCTTCGGCATGGGAACCATCGGTCAGTGGACCGTCACCCACCGGGACTACATGCTGGACCACTTTGAAGAACTCACGGGGGGGCGGATCTATCATATGTACATCCTTCCCGGTGGTGTCCGAGGTGAAATCCCCAGCGGTTTTGACGGTCGTCTGGAAGACACTCTTGTTAAAATTGAAAAGCTCCTCAAAGAAATCGATCTTGTCATGATGCACAATGCTGTTTTTAAAATGCGCAGTAAAAAGCTGGGTATCATCGACCCGGCCTGGGTGGATGAATACGGAATCACCGGTCCTAATATGAGAGCCACAGGGATCAAACGGGATGTCCGGAAAGATCAGCCCTACCTGGTGTATGATCAGCTGGATTTTGACATTATTACGGGCAGTGATTCAGACTGCTATGACAGAACAGCCTGCCGTATAAAGGAGACCCAGCAGTCCATCGACCTGATTCGTCAGATCATGGCCCGGATGCCCTCCGGGGATATTCATACACCCCTTCCCAACGTACTCCACTGGAAGATTCCCGAAGGAAGCACCTATCTGAGAGCGGAATGCACAAGGGGCGAATACGGTTACTTTATGCAGACCGATGGATCTGGAAAGCTCAGACGAATGACAGTCCGGGGACCCAGTTATACCCATGCTGTCGCCCTGATGGAGAAGATGGCCGTGGGAACCAACATTGCCGACATTGCCGGCCTGATGGTGTCACTGCACACCTATCCGCCCGAGGTAGAGAGGTAAAATGAAATGAGTATTATTAAAGATATTATCGCCCCCTTTGCGGTGTGGAAACGAGCTTTTGAGAAACCCTATACGGTCAGCAAACCCATTGAGGAACGCCCCGGTGCTCCCCGGTACAGAGGGTTTCATATCAATGACGCTGATAAATGCATCGGATGCGGCACCTGTGAGGTGATCTGCCAGAATGCAGCCATCGATCTGGTTCCCGTTGAAGGTGTTCAAGTCCATAATGGTGACAGTGGTCTCAGGCCGATGATCGACTACGGCCGCTGCTGCTGGTGTGCCCTCTGTGTGGATGTCTGTACAACCAGCTCCCTCAGGATGAGCAACGAGTATGTGTGGATTGATCAGGACCCGGAGGTCTTCCGATTTGTTCCCGGCTACGACAATAAACCCTGGGATGACAGGGAAGAGGGGTATCGACGGGATTCTGAAAACTACAGTCTCCTTAACTTCACCCGGGTGGAGATGGACGCACTTGAACCCAAGGAGGGTCTGAAGTCCTTCACCGAACTGATTCAGGGCTACTCCCGGGAACAGGCTGTCAAAGAGGCGGACCGCTGTGTGGAATGCGGTATCTGTGTGGCGGCCTGTCCTGCCCATATGGATATTCCCGGCTATATACGGGCCGTCCGGGAAGGAAATACAGAAGAGGGACTGAGGCTCCTCTATAAAACGAATCCCTTTCCAGCCTCCTGCGGTAGAGTCTGTACCCACCGCTGCGAAGATGTCTGTGCCATTGGTCATCAGGGAGATCCCCTGGCCATTCGCTGGCTCAAGCGCTACATCGCCGACCAGGTGGATCTGGGCAATTATGCCAACATTCTGGGTGAACCAGAAGACAAGAGCAACAAAAAGGTTGCTATCATCGGTGCGGGACCCGGAGGACTTTCTGCCGCTTACTACCTGAGGATGATGGGACATCAGGTCACAGTTTTTGAAGGACGGGATGCCGCAGGAGGTATGCTCCGTTACGGTATTCCCGAATACAGACTGCCCTACGGGCAGCTGGATAAGGATGTACAGTCCATAACCAATCTGGGTGTTGAGATCAAATACAACACTCTGGTGGGCAAAGACGTCAGCTTTAAGGAATTGACCGAAAAATACGATTCTCTGTTTTTTTCCACAGGTCTGGATACAGCGTATGGTCTGGGTGTGGAGGGTGAAAATCTTCCCGGTGTGATCACAGGTCTCAGCATTCTCGAAGATGTGACCAACGGAAAAGATCCCCAGCTGGGAGACAAGGTCGTGGTCATAGGGGGCGGTAATGTCGCCATGGATGCGGCCAGAACAGCCAGACGCTTAGGCGCCGATGTCACCATCCTATACAGAAGGCGTATTGTTGACATGCCGGCTGATCAGGAAGAGATAGACGAAGCCCTGGAAGAGGGTGTCATCATGGTTCCTCAGGCGATTCCTCTCAAGGTGGAAAGCGGACAGAATGGACAACCCGTGATGACCTGGGGTCATGCCGAAATGGTGGATCAGGGACCGGGACAGAGGCCCAAACCTGTTCTTATCGAGGGTTCTACTGAAATCACCGAAGCCACCACCATTGTGGCGGCAATCGGACAGGGATCTGAATACACATTCCTTCCTGAAGAAGGATTTGATGGAGTAGAGATCAAGCGCTATAATGTTGTTATAGACAATCTTTCCCGCACGGGAAATGCAAAAATATTTGCCGGTGGTGATATTGCCAACAGTGTCAAAGATGCGGTCAGTGCTATTGCCGATGGACACGCTGCAGCGCTGGGAATCGATAAATACTTTCAGACCCTTAGACCCTAAGGCCTTTATTGAAAAAAACACCGGAATTATGAGTACACTACCAAGGTTCATTTGGAACCTTGGTGATTCTTAGGGAAGGCCTAAGGGTATTACTCACTCCGGTAGAACGGGAGTAACAATGATAAATACATTTGATGAAGTTCTGGCTTTTGCCATCAGCCGTGAAGAAGATGCGGTTCTCTTTTATCAATTTCTTCAGGGGAAAGCGCGTTTTGCTCCCCAAAAAGAAGTGTTGAAAGAGTTTGAATTGATGGAAGTAGGGCATGTGCGTCTTTTGGAAGGAGTTAAAAAACGCCATTCTATAGAAAAGCTATCTCAGACTATTCCGGAGGATCTACAGCTTTCAAGTTATCTTCATGATGTGGAGCCTGATGAGAACATGAGCTATCAGCAGATTCTTGTCGCTGCCATGAAAAAAGAAGAAAGAGCTGCTATGTTGTATACTGCTTTGAGGGATCAAGCCGAAGATATTCAAATCCGACAGGTTTTGCTCAGCTGGTGACTGAAGAAGAGAACCACCGCCATCATTT
>NZ_JAQIBL010000072.1 GCF_027859075.1 Oceanispirochaeta sp.
GTGGATGATGTTCTCTCTCTGATTACGGTCATCAACGAAATTGCCTCTCAAACAAATCTGCTCTCGATGAACGCAGCCATTGAAGCAGCACATGCGGGGGATGCAGGAAAGGGTTTTGCCGTTGTGGCACAAGAGATCAGGAGTCTGGCCGAATCTACCGGACAAAATGCTCTCAGTATCTCACAGACACTGAATAAACTAGTTGAACAGATCAACCGTGCAGGAACGATCAGCCTGGAGAGCGGAAAATCCTTTGAAGAGATCGAGAAAGGGGCAGGAACCGTGGCCTCGGCCTTTTCTGAAATTCATGAAAATACGGAGTCACTTTTGATCAGTTCTCAGCAGCTATCCCAGAATACACGAGATCTGCAGGAAATAGCCGCGGAATCGACGGCCAGTGTTCATGAAATAGAATATGGAGCAACAGATATTAACAAGGTACTTCAGGATTCCAAACAGGTTGCATCCAAGCTCAGAGAGGATATGGAAAAATTGACAAATGAGTCAAAAATATCCAACTTCAACCTGACTAAGGTGTCAGAATCCTATCTTAAAATATCAGAATCTTTTCTGGAGATAATGCAGGCTCGAACCAGCTATCTGGGAAAACAAAATGAACTGGAAAATAAACTTTTCATTTCCAATCTTATGGTCGCCCATGTGAACTGGATGGGAATATCCAGGTCTATTCTGGACGGCAGTACGGATAATGCCGATCAAGGGATACTGGATGACCATCATTGCAGGCTTGGCCAATGGATTTATTCACGGGGAAAAGAATACATCGGCGATGATCGGAAATTTGAAAACCTGAAATCCCGTCATGTCCTGCTGCATAAAGTCCTGTCAGAAATTGTTGAATTGAAAGATAAAGACAAGATGGCCGAAGCGGAATTGAAATTCCAGGAACTGACAGGCATCTCCAATGAGATCGTTCAGATTCTGATGACCCTCGGGTATTCAGATTTTATCAGCTGGAATGCAAATCTAAGTGTCCGGGTCAGAGAATTTGATGATCAGCACAAGAAACTCCTCAGTCTTATTTCCGATCTATACAACAGGATGGAAGAGGGATCGGGGAATGATATTCTAGGGGAAACTCTTATGAAACTCATAGATTATACGGAGTATCACTTTGGCATGGAAGAAAAGAATTTCCATCTATATAACTATCCCTATAAAGGGGAGCATATTGATCAGCATAATGCACTGGTGGCCAAAGCCAAAGAACTGCACCGGGGAATAGAGCGGAATGAAGGTGTGCTGAGCATTGAAGTGCTGGACTTCCTGCAGAACTGGGTTGTCAACCATATCAACAAGACGGACAAAATGTACACCGAGTTTTTCAGCCATAAGGACATCAAGGCATAAGAGTTTTTTCAACACCAGACTACAATGGGCTGATACATCAGATAGAATTCCCTGTTTTTAATCCCCTCTTTAAGGTCCATTACAGTCTTAATCCGGTTGTTGGGTTCACTCACCCAATTCTGGATGGTGATTGCCGTCTCAATTATGTCACTTGAATCCATGGATCTTGTAATAAAAATGGCAAACTCATCTCCTCTGAAACGATAGATCATCATCTCTGACGAGAGGCTTGAAATGAATCTCTTTGCCAGTTCCGAAAGGATGAAATCGCCCGATTGGGGACCATTAGAATTGCAATAAAAAGGGGCTGCATATCCTTGAAGTTCTTGTTTTTAATCAGGCGGACAATCTGCCGAATAAAATGAAATATCAGTGAATGGTTGTAAATATTCATATAAAAAAAAGAAGATTAAGAATCTCTGTAATATTCAATAAAAAAGAGATTCATGTAATGAGCAATACGGCAAAATATTTTATTTATGGAAAGCGGATAACTGTTGAAAAGAAGAGAAATAATTCACTGGATAAAAGGCCAAGAGAAATGTATAGAATAATCAAATTGACCGCTACTGGTATATTTTTTCTGTCTTATATTTTGGAATTTTACCCATAATAATAACCATGAGTTTAAGAAATGGGCGATTTATTGAATTTTTTCTTGTTTTTTTCATCTGAATAATGTGTAATATTATGCATAGAGTATTTATAATCATAAACTGTCTTAAATTGCTAAGGAGAATTTGATATGGCTAGAGCTAAAAAAACCGAAAATTTTGTAAAACTATACGACGGGCTTTCATTGGAAGATAAAAAGGTTCTAAGAACAGAGCTGGATTATGCTATTAAAGCTGAAGAACGGGATCTTTTAAAAAAGACCCAGGATGAAGTAGCAAGAAAACTGAGGGATACACTGAAAATTCACGATAAAATAAAATTCATGAATAATAAAGAAACTCAGGAAGGTGAAGTCATTACCATCTCTGTTGATAAAGTTCAGGTCCTGGTAAAAGGTAAGGATAAGGTAACTGTACCCTATCAGAAAATCATTAAATAATTTCCCCGTAAAAACTCTGTTTTTTGTGGACTGCCCTCTGTTTCATACAGACGGGCAGTTTTTTTTTGTCTTTTTTTGATCAGATCAAAAAAATATACTTGCCGGGAGCAGTACGTGCTGGTAAAATAGTACGTGTTTAAATACGAATAAGTACCACTTTAGCTATATATTGAAGAATATCGTCACGTGTGTTGGAATGCACACGTGTAGGAGGATACTGATGGCCCGTAAGATTACCCTGACAGTTCCCGATGACCTTTATCATAAAATTGACAGATGGAGATCCGGTTTTAATCTCTCCCGAATTTTTCAGGATGCCGTTGGTGATGCCATCCGGAAAAAGGAAGATTTTCAAAAGCGTATGGGAGAGGATACGTCCCTCAACGATGTCATTGCCCGCTTGAAGAAGGAAAAAGAGAACTGGGAGGAACGCCTGGCTTTTCAAGCTGAAAAAGCCGGGACCTTCTGGGCTTCAAACGCTCATTATGAAGACTTGATACTGGCGGTAAATACCAAGGAGGATCAGGTTTTGCAAATACCTCAGGTGCAGAAGCAGATCTCCGACACCATTCAGCAGCTCTGTCAATTTCCTGAAGCTCTGCAGGAGCGGCTTGAAAACATAAAGGCCACCGTTCAGGAGGGATGGCTGAAGGGCGTAAAAAATTTCTGGGAGACCGTAGGAGACAAACTTTAACTTATTTATGGGGCAGGGTCTGCCGGAAGGAGTTGTGTAATGAAGAAATATGTTCTGGGTCTGGACGCAGGATCTGTATCTTTGAGTGCTGTTCTTGTAGACAAGACAGGACGCATGATCAGTCACCATTCGTTCCATCATGAGGGAAATCTTAAAAAAGCTCTTCTTACTCTGGAAGGTAAACTCAATTTACAGGAGCTGGGATCGATAGCCCTTACAGGGCGGCCCGGCAGCAGAGCGGTTCACACTCTTTTTGTCGATTCCCGCATGGCCTGCATCCGTTCAGCCAAGGAGCGTTTTCCAGAAGTCTCTGCACTTCTGCTTGTAGGGGGGGAACAGTTTTCACTCATTCGTTTTGACAAGAACGGGGATTATGAATCAGTCAGGACGAATACTTCCTGCGCTGCCGGTACAGGAAGCTTTCTGGATCAGCAGGCGGGTCGTCTGAACCTGTCGGGCAGTGCCGAATTGAGCCGGGTCGCCCTTGAAAACAGAGATGAACCACCCCTGGTGGCCACCCGCTGCGCTGTTTTTGCCAAAACTGATTTGATTCATGCTCAGCAGGAAGGTTACTCCCTCTCTGCCATCAGTGAAGGTTTGTGCAGGGGGCTGGCAAAAAATCTTGTAGATACCCTGTTCAAGGAAGAAGAGATTTCCGGTTCCGTATTATTCACCGGCGGTGTGTCTGCCAATGAATCGGTCAGCCGCAATATTGCCTCCCTGATTCCTTCGGTTCTGTTGACGGACCCCCTCGGACAATATCAGGGGGCTCTGGGAGCCGCCCTCAGCCTTCTTAATGCTTCAGGTACAGTGGGAGAAGAGAATTTTGATTCTCTGTATCAAGACGAAAGGACCGATAAAACCGATTTTTATCCTCCCCTGGAGCTGTTGCTGTCGGACTATCCTGATTTTCAAAGTTACAGGAGTTGGGAGCAGCCCATCGAAGGACGGAAGGGGCAACCCTTTGTGGAAGTGGATTTGTATAGATCTTTGCCTGAAACTCTGGATTGTTATCTTGGAATCGATATCGGTTCCACCAGTACGAAGGCTATTGTCTGCGATCTTGAGGGAGAGGTGTATGGGGGATTCTATACAAAAACATCAGGACGGCCCCTGGAGGCCCTTCAGGCTCTTTTTGAGGCCATCAGCCTGGCGGCTCTTTCTGAAAACTCCCACTTGTTTATTCGGGGAAGCGGAACCACTGGTTCGGGACGGAAGTTTATTGGAAAACTGATTGAAGCAGATATTGTTCTGGATGAAATCAGCGCCCATGCACGGGCTGCGATTGAGCTTGATCCCCATGTGGATACCATCCTTGAAATCGGAGGTCAGGACGCCAAGTTTACAACCCTTAAAAATGGGAGGGTGACCCTCTCTGTCATGAATAATGTCTGCGCGGCTGGTACCGGGAGTTTTCTGGAAGAACAGGCGGCCCGTCTTGGATTGACTGTCAAAGATTATGCGGGAATGACCGAAGGTGAACGAGCCCCCCGTGTGAGTGATAGATGTACCGTTTTTATGGAACGGGATATCAACCATCAGCTGTCTGAGGGATGCACCGTGTCAGAGGTGCTCACTGCGGCTCTTCATGGTGTCCGGGAAAACTACCTGAGAAAGGTGGCTGTCACAGGCGCCATTGGGAACAAAATCTTTTTTCAAGGGGCGACGGCCAAAAATAAGTCCCTTGTGGCTGCCTTCGAACAGAAACTGAAAAGACCCATCCTCGTTTCTCCCTTCTGCCATTTGACCGGGGCTCTTGGCGCAGCTCTGACGCTGAAGGATGAAGCGGTTCTTTCTGATAGTTTTCCCGGACTGGATCTCTATAAGGCGGATATTCCGGTCAGGCAGGAAGTATGTGGTCTCTGTGGTAACCACTGCAAGCTGACCGTTGCCGATCTGAAGGATAAGTCGCTGGCCTTCGGGTTTCTCTGCGGTCGGGATTATAATACTGAAAGTTATGTGAATACCAATACCAGCGGCTGGAATCTGATGAAAGAGCGGCGCCGTCTGGATACAGGATTACAGAAATCCTTGCAAAGGGATGAAAGAGAGGCCGGGGATGATCTGACTATTGGTATTCCCGATGCCCTTCATCTGGTGGAAGACAGAGCCTACTGGCAGGTTTTCTTCCGGGATCTGGGGATCAGAACCATCCACTCCGCAGGCATGAAGGATGCCGTTTCCCGGGGAAAACCCCTGACAGGTTCCGAATTCTGTGCCCCTGTCAGCTCCTTGTTCGGTCACGCCGCGGCTCTTCTGGAAAAGGCGGATTATATCTTCCTCCCTCACTATCAGGAGCGGAAGACCGGTAAGGAAGGGGAATCCAGGAAGTTCTGCTACTTTACCCAGTTTTCAGCAAGTCTTGTTGCTCAGGCGGTGACGAAAGAACGCTGTCTGATGCCCCTGGCCGCCACCCGATACTCCTCTTTTCAGCTCAAAGGGGAGCTGCTGCGGGTTCTTCAGGCCCTGCCGGGACGTCAATTCTCATTCCTCCAGATATCGGCGGCTCTGGACAAAGCGGAGGAGTTCAGAAGGCTCCAAAAGGAGGCCTTGCTTGACCTTTTTACCAAAAACAGAAGCGAATCTGTAGACGTTCTCTTATTGGGACGCCCCTATACTGTTCTGCCTGAAGGGATGAATAAAGGGATTCCCGATATTTTCGGGAATCTTGGTATCCGGGTCTTTTACCAGGACATGGTGGATATAGAAGGGAATTTTTCAAATATTAAAGGGCTGCTAAAGGAAGTCAATTGGAACTTCGCCGATAAAATTCTCAGGGCTGCTGAAAAGGTTGTTCAGACAGATGGATTGTATCCGGTGTTCCTGACATCCTTTAAGTGCGGTCCCGATTCATTTCTG
>NZ_JAQIBL010000073.1 GCF_027859075.1 Oceanispirochaeta sp.
ACGTTGTATAGAATTTTTAACTGCAGTTATAGCTTTTTCAGCAGTATCAAACTTTGTAGGCATACCTTTCGTGGAAACATAAAAATCACCGGGCATATCTTTGAAAGCTTCACCGAAAACATCTTCACTTGTATCGCTGCAGTATCCCGGAGCTGTATCAAAATAGTTGATACCTTTACTATTGGCATAACGTACCAATTCTGCATTTTCCGCATTAGATTTTGTCTCATCAAACCGCATCCCGCCGAATCCTACAGCAGATACTTTCTTTCCTGTTTTTCCATATGTGTTATATATCATGTAAATTTTCCTCTCTATTTAATAACTCTACAATATGGAGTGCACTCCAGGTAAAGTGCTATTACAAAAAAATTTGAAATCTACAACAACCATATAAGTTCTTTCTCTTTTGTATCTCAGGGAATTGACAATTCGAATAGCCAAAAAGATAAACAGTACATAATAATAAAATTAAAAGATACTAACCCGCACTTAATAGGATGCAGCTGTTTTATTTTGGCTCTTTGTAGCCCTACCATCATATTGGGTTTACAATGGAAAAATCCTGTTTATATCAGGATGTAGAAAATGCATTGAAATATGGTGATTACACATTTCATCTAATTGATGAAAAATCTAATCTTCCAGATATCAAGGAGTTCTCCGTAATGAACCAAACCCCCAACAACCTGGCCTCTTTCATCTGGTCTCTGGCAGACCTCCTGAGGGGAGACTTCAAACAAAGCCAATACGGCCGAATTATTCTCCCCTTCACATTGTTACGCCGTCTGGAAGGTGTTTTGGAGCCCACCAAGGCTTCCGTGCTGGAACGATATGAGAGTATTAAAGATCAGAACCTCCCCGAAGAAGCCCTGGAAACGATTCTTATCAACTCGACCCCGGGTTTAACTTTTTATAATATCTCTCAGATGGATCTGTCCAAGCTGGGTGAGTCAGGAATCAAGGACAATCTGGAGAGTTATATCCAGGGATTTTCAAGGGATGCCAGAGAGATCTTCGAACACTTCAAGTTTTCCGAGTTCATTGGTCTCCTTAGTGACGGAAACCTGTTGTATAAGATTGTGCAGAAAGTCAGACAGGCCGACTTGAGTCCCCAGGCCATCTCCAATCATGATATGGGTCTCGTCTTTGAAGAGCTGATACGCAGATTTGCAGAAAGTTCCAATGAGACCGCCGGGGAACACTTTACTCCCCGTGATATCGTCCGTCTCACGACCTCTCTGGTCTTTATGGAAGATGATCAGGCCCTCACTCAGCCCGGTGCCATCAGGACAATATACGACCCCACCGCGGGGACAGGGGGCTTCCTCTCTTCAGGTATGGAGTATGTACACAAGATGAATCCCCAGGCCGTTATGAAGGCCTTCGGACAGGAACTGAACCCTGAGAGTTATGCCATCTGTAAGGCCGATATGATGATCAAGGGTCAGGATGTCTCCAATATCAAGCTGGGGAATACTCTTTCGGATGATCAGTTGGGAAATCAGTCCTTTGATTATATGCTTTCCAATCCTCCTTTCGGTGTGGACTGGAAGAAGATAGAGGGTTCTATCAAAGATGAAAATACCCAGAAAGGTTTTAACGGTCGTTTCGGTCCGGGACTTCCCCGTGTTTCTGACGGGTCCCTTCTTTTCCTTTTACACCTGATCAGTAAGCTCCGGGACAGCTCCGAGGGGGGAGCCCGTATCGGGATCATCCTCAATGGTTCACCCCTTTTCACCGGTGGTGCCGGTTCGGGAGAATCTGAGATCCGCCGCTATATCCTTGAAGCGGATCTTTTAGAGACCATTGTCGCCCTGCCCAACGATATGTTTTACAACACAGGCATTGCCACCTATGTATGGGTGCTGACCAATAAGAAAATAAATGAGCGGAAGGGAAAGGTGCAGCTCATCAATGGAGTCAATCTCTTTGGTAAGATGCGCAAGTCTCTGGGAGCCAAGCGAAACATCATGAGCAGTGAGGATATCAGAACCATTACCCGCTGTTTCGGAAACTTTGAGCTTGTTGATGCCCGTCTCCTGGATAAACCGGCAGAGCAGAAGAGTAATCGTGGCCGTCAGTCTGAGAATGCAAAGACAGAGACTCCCAAGACATTTGGCAGTAAGATCTTCGATTATTATGAGTTCGGTTACCGCCGTCTGACCATTGAGCGTCCCCTCAGGGAGTCCTACCAGTTTTCTGATGAACGGATTGCAACTCTCCGATATGCTCCCAAACCCCTGGGTGATCCCATGGAGTGGATCTATGAGAATTATGGGGAGTCCTGGTCAGATGAAAAAGACTCTCCTCAGTACGGAGATCTTTCAGGACATCAGGATGAGATAAGGGCGTATATTAAGAAACACTTTTCTACCTTAAAAGAGAAACAGATCAAGGACTTATTGAAACAGGATACCTGGACTTCTCAGAAAGAGATCCTTCTGAAGGCCCGGCAGCTGCAAGAGGTTCTCGGCACAGATCAGTATGATGATATGAATGACTATGAGGCTGTTTTAAAGAAAACCGGCATAAAACTGGATGGCATAGAGAAAAAGCAGATAACTGCGGCTGTTTCATGGAAGAATCCTGAGGCTCAGAAGGTCATTAAGAAAATACATAAGACCAAAGCCAATCCCCTTTACGGTCTTTTTGAAGTGGATGGCCGGACTGTTGAATATAAAAGTGATGGAGACCTTCGGGACAATGAGAATGTTTCACTTGATCCAACCAGGTCTGTGAATGAAGTCAATGAGGCCTATTTCAAGAAAGAGGTTCTCCCTCATGTTCCCGAGGCCTGGATAGACGGGAGTAAAAAAGATGATAAGGATGGGGAGATCGGTATTGTTGGATATGAGATCCCATTCAACCGTCATTTCTACGTATATACCCCTCCCCGAGATCTGGCAGAGATCGATGCGGAACTGGATCAGGTGAGTGCTGAGATCATGGAGCTTCTGAGAGAGGTGCACTCATGAGTGGATCTCTTGCAAAAGACTTGTTCATGACATATTCTAATAGTAACAGTACCCTTCACGCCACTCAACGATGCGGACCAGGAAGGGTCTTCTTTTTTATAAGCCCAGGCTCTCAAAGAGAGTCTACCTTATGAATTATGATTCTCCCCCCACCACTACAGAAGAGCAGCTTGAGCTTTTAAGCCTAAGAGGGATGGTCCTCCCTGATCGAGATAGGGCCGCTGCTTTTTTAAACCAGGTCAGTTACTACCGTTTCAGCGGATATGCTCTGCATTATGAAATATTTGAAAATCGGAAAAGAACCCATAAATTCAAGGAGGGGACAAGCTTTGATGATGTGGTTCAGCTCTATGACTTCGATTCCAAGTTAAGATCTCTCCTCTTTGATTCCATACAGGATATTGAGGTTGCCTTCAGGACACAGCTCTGTCTAAAAGTCTCTTTAAAAACAGCAGATTCTCACTGGCCTCTGAATCCTGGGAATTTTTCAGACAGATTTGATCATGGGAAGTTTGTTCAGGAGTGTGAAAAGGAGACTCAAAGGAGCCGGGAAATCTTTATTGAGAGTTACAAAAAAAAATACACTCAACCAGAGGCTCCCGCAGCCTGGATGTTGATAGAGATTGTTTCCTTTGGCTCCTGGTCCAGGGTTTATTCCTCTCTCTCTGATGAAGAGGTGAAAAAGGATATTGCCCGATATTTCCAGGTAAAACCCTACATCTTAAAATCCTGGGTTCACTCTCTGACTGTTCTACGGAACCAATGTGCCCATCATGCCCGGATATGGAATGCTTCTCTCAGTATCAGTCCTGCTCTCACAAATAAGATGGAAAAGGCCTACCCAATTACAACCAATAAGAGAAAAAGGATCGTTCTGATGCTCGATATCATATCTGAACTTCTAAAACCCCTGGATAAATACGAGGGATTTATTAGCTCTCTCAATGAACTCCTTGATGAATACCCCACAGTCCCAGAACAAGCCATGGGGCTATCAGCAAGAGTTTTAGACCTGAATACAGGAGTCAGAAGATGAAGAGTGGACGATACAAGCCATATGAGCAGTATAAGGACTCTGGTATAGAGTGGTTAGGGGAGATTCCTGAGCATTGGGACAGTGCAAATATTTCTAAATTATTTAAAATAAATGCTGGGGGTGATCTTCAGGTTAATTATTTTTCAGAAATTAAAACTCAAAAACATTGCTTCCCAATTTACACGAACGCTAATGATAAAAACGCAATATATGGTTATAGTTGTAAGAATAATTATGAAGCAAATACGATAACAGTAAGTGGGCGCGGTGATATTGGTTTTGCAGTCTTTAGAGACCACCCATATGATGCAATTATTCGGTTATTGGTATTGTCACCAATAAAACAACAGCATTGTAAGTTTTTCTCTTACTATATCAATGATGTTATTGACTTTAGAGTTGAAAGTTCAGCCATAGGACAGTTATCTACTAATCAAATAGCACCTTATAAAGTAGTGTTCCCTCATTTTAGGGAACAAACTCAAATCGCCAACTTCCTTGACCACGAAACAGCCAAAATCGACACCCTCATCGAAAAACAGAAACGGCTCATCAAGCTCCTGAAAGAAAAGCGACAGGCTGTCATAAGCCATGCTGTAACCAAAGGCCTCAATCCCGATGCCCCCATGAAGGATTCAGGAGTCGAGTGGCTGGGGGAAGTGCCGGAGCATTGGGTAATAAAAAATTATCGTTATTCATCAAAAATTTACCGAGGGAAATTCGGACATAGACCAAGAAATGATCCTTCATTATATGATGGAGAGTATCCTTTTATTCAAACTGGTGATATTGCCCGAGCTCAAAAAAAGATTACTTCATATACACAAACTTTGAATGAAAAGGGAAAGTCAATTAGCCAAAGATTCCCTGCGGGGAGTTTAGTTATGGCAATTGCAGCAAAT
This sequence comes from Oceanispirochaeta sp., assembly GCF_027859075.1. Lineage (NCBI taxonomy): Bacteria > Pseudomonadati > Spirochaetota > Spirochaetia > Spirochaetales > Spirochaetaceae > Oceanispirochaeta > Oceanispirochaeta sp. The sequence continues at coordinate 4,917 of NZ_JAQIBL010000073.1, forward strand.
ATCGGAGATACAGCAATATTGGATTTTGAAGCATATGCTCCAGATAGTGTTGTTGGTTTTAAACCCAATTCAGATATATTTATTGATTTTTTAAAATATAGTTTGATGGCCTCTCTACCTGCACTAGAAAAAACCTCAACTCAAAGTACACAAGCAAACTTGAATATTGATCGTATTGGAGCTGTTAAATCAATTTTTCCACCTTTGAAAGAGCAATTTATTATTGTATCGGTTCTTGATAAGCAAGAAAGGCAATATCAGTCAATTGAGAAGAAGGCTATAGATGCTATTACTCTTCTCCAAGAACGCCGCACCGCCCTTATTTCAGCAGCTGTTACAGGGAAGATAGATGTTCGGGATTGGGTGGCTCCTGATAATGATAATACTCCGGGAGGTGAGGCTCTATGAGTGCCGATGCAACACAGGAACGGGTTTTTCAGGATGACATTATTCGGGACCTGGCGTCTCATGGCTGGCTTGTGGGTCAGTCTGAGAGGTACAACAGATCCCGAGGTCTCTACGAAGAAGATCTCCTTACCTTTGTACAGGAGAGTCAGGAGAAAGAGTGGCAGAAATTCTGCAAGCTCTATCCCTCTGATCCAGATGAAAAGTTTCTTGAACTTGTTGTCAGGCAGCTCTCCAAGGCAGACCCTCAGGCCGTAGACCATCAGATGAGGACCTTCGGGACTCTGGGGGTGCTCCGGCATGAGCTGAAGGACCGGGGTACACGATTCCGCCTGTGTCAGTTCAAACCCGATCATGACCTTAACCCTGATACCCTTTTGCGTTATGAAAAGAATCGTCTGCGGGTGGTTCCCGAGCTGGTCTACAGCCCCTGGGCGACGGCAGACCATGAGGCTCTCAGCGGGAATAAAGCAAAGCCCTGGCGGATCGACCTGGTTCTCTTTATAAACGGCATTCCTGTGATCACCATGGAGCTCAAGTCCGAGTTCAAACAGGATGTGGAACGGGCCATCAAACAGTATAAGACGACCCGTCTGCCCATTGATCCTGTCACCAAGAAGAGAGAACCTCTTCTCAGCTTTAAACGGGGGGCCCTGGTCCATTTTGCGGTCAGCCAGTATGAAGTCTATATGACCACCAAGCTGGACGGGAAAGATACCTATTTTCTCCCCTTCAACAAGGGAACCAGTGACGGGGCAGCTGGGAATGATGTTCCCGAAGATATCAACCACTATGCCACGGATTACCTGTGGAATGAGGTCCTCCTTCCGGATAACCTGTTGAATATTCTGGCCCGGTTTGTCCACCTTCAGATAGAGGACAGAGAAGACTGGGAGGGGCTCCGGTATAAGAAGCAGACCCTGATCTTCCCCCGTTATCATCAGTGGGATGTGGTCCGAAAACTCATCTCCGCTGCCAGGGATGAGGGGCCGGGCCATAAGTACCTGGTACAGCACAGTGCCGGTTCGGGAAAATCCAATTCCATAGCCTGGGTGGCTCATCAGCTTTCCTCCCTCTTTGATAAAGAAGGAAACAAGCAGTTTGCCTCTGTCATTATTGTCACAGACCGGACCGTACTGGATGACCAGTTGCAGGATACGATCTACCAGTTTGAACATGTGGATGGTGTTGTAGGCCGGATCAACCGGACCGAAGGGGATGGTTCCAAGTCGGAAAAACTGGCCTCAGCTCTGGAAAACTCTCAGCCTATTATCATTGTGACTATCCAGACCTTCCCCTATGTTTTAGATGCCATCGAACAGCAGGTCAGCCTGAGAGAGCGGAACTATGCCATCATCGCCGATGAGGCCCACTCCTCACAGACCGGGTCTACGGCCCACAAATTGAAAGAAGTCCTGATGTCTGACGGCTCGGATGAAGAACTCTCTACTGAGGAGATTCTGGATGCCACCGTGGCTTCCCGTCGGTCATCACAAAATCTGAGTTATTTTGCCTTCACCGCCACTCCCAAGGGAAAGACTCTGGAGCTCTTCGGAAGGCTCCCTCATCCCGATGAGGCTCCTTCTAAAAAGAACATTCCCCAGGCCTACCATGTCTATTCCATGCGTCAGGCTATAGAGGAAGGATTCATCCTGGATGTCCTGAAGAACTACACCAACTACAAAGTTGCCTACAAGATGGCCCTGGCCATAGAAGAGAAGGATCAGGATGTAGAGAGCAAGAAAGCCAGGGTCAAGCTGAACCAGTGGGTGCGGCTTCACGACTATAACATCAGTCAGAAGGTCATGGTCATCGTGGAACACTTCAGAGACAACGTCATGGGACTCCTTAATGGTCAGGCCAAGGCCATGGTGGTTACCAGCTCTCGAAAAGAGGCTGTCCGTTATAAGATGGGTTTTGATAAATACATCAAGGAGAAGGGATATCAAAAGATCACGGCCATGGTGGCCTTTTCCGGAGAGGTAGAATTCAATAGTAAAGACCCTAATAGTCAGGGTCTCATTGGTGAGAAATTTACAGAGTTGAATATGAACCCTGGTTTAAAGGGCCGAGACATGAGAAAGGCCTTTGACTCTGTAGACTATCAGGTCATGATCGTGGCCAACAAGTTTCAAACAGGTTTTGACCAACCCAAACTCTGTGCCATGTATGTTGATAAAAAGCTGGGTGGTGTGGAGTGTGTCCAGACTCTTTCCCGGTTGAACCGGATCTATCCCACCAAGGAACAGACGGGGACTTTTGTCCTGGACTTCTTCAATGACTCGGATGACATCCTCTCTTCCTTTCAGCCTTACTATCAGACAGCCGAGCTAACAGATGTGTCAGATCCGGATATTATTTTTGATCTCTTTGAAAAGCTCCG
>NZ_JAQIBL010000074.1 GCF_027859075.1 Oceanispirochaeta sp.
CCTCAGCTGGCTGCCTGAAAGATTCAGAATCAAAAAGAAAAGAGCAATGATCAAAAAAAACCGGAAATTCAGCTGATTCTGAAAACGGATACCCTCGGCTCCTGAATTCTCATTCAGGGAAGAGAGATCCTGAATGATATTTCCCGGTGTCTTCACATCAGAAAGATCATAGTAACGGCCCGAAGCAGTATCGGCCATTTCCTGAAGAAGGTTCTGGTTCAGGCGGGACACCACGGCCTGGCCGGAGGAATCACTGATGATCTCTCCCGATGCATCGTAGAGCAGGCTCCCCTGTACTGTTCCGGCTCCCGCCACAAAAAGAGCTATGTCATTCAGAGTACACTCACGAGCCATTGCAACAGGATTGCCTTCCAGGGACTCTCCATCAGTGATGAGAAGAATGACCTTCCTTGCCGGTGACCCCTGGGGGAAGGCTTCCATGGCCTTTCTAAGGCCTTTGGCTATGTCCGAACCGGGGACTGTATACAGAGAAGGGCTTAAACTGCTGACCGCAGAAGACATAATGATTTTATCCTCAGTCAACGGCACCATTGTGTAACCATCACCCTTAAAAATGACAATACCATTTTTTCCTCCAGAGAGGTTGCCCGTCACCGAACTGATCAGCTCCCCGGCTCTGGTGAGTCTGTCAGGATGAAGATCCTGAGCCAGCATACTGCGGGATATATCCAGGGCAAAAACAATATCCAGACCAAGAGATTCATCCTTGACCGGCTCCTGATTCCAGGAGAGACCAGCCCTGGCCAGAAGTGAAAATGAGAAAAAAAGGAGCATGGTCAACCAGTAAAATATGGTTTTAACAAAATAGACGTGAAAGATTCTTTCTTGACGCCACTCTCCCCCCAGACGTATAAGGAGATTCCGGCCAATTCTGAAATTGATGAATGCCGGCAACAGGAGAAGGAGCAGAGGGAGAAAGAGCCAGAAGACCTTAGGAAAGAGTACGGTCACAGAACCTCCCGGATAATGACTTTCCTGAAAAGGAGGTCTATAAGAATCAACGCCAGACCGATCATGATGAACCAGCGGTACAGGGGGACTGTCCTGACCTGTATCCGCACTCGTTCTTCGATGGTCTCCAGTGAATCAATGGATCTGAATACCGACTCCAGTGTTCCAGGAGTGGAGGCCTTAAAAAAACTGCCTCCCCCGGTTTCCGCCAGGTTCTGCAGAAGGGATTCGTCAAAGCGGCTGTTCAGATTGCCAGACATAAGCAAGCCGCTGACAGGATCAATATATTCAAAAGGAACATCTCCCTCTCCACCGATCCCGATGGTATAGAGCCTGATACCCATCCGGGCTGCCATGGAAGCCGCAGCGGCAGGCTGAATCTCTCCAGCATTGTTATCTCCGTCTGTAATCAAAACGATGACCCTCTGTTCTGCCCGGCTTTCAGACAGATGAAGCACGGCGACGGCCAGGCCCATGCCGATAGCTGTCCCTTCCCCCAGCTCCATGATTCTGGACTCATCCAGGCGGGAGAGGAAGCTGACATAATCTGTTGTAGGAGGAACCTTGAGCACTGCTTCATCTCCGAAGCCGACAAGGCCCACCGCATCATTTTTTCGGGCGGAGACAAAGAGTTTAATCATGTTGATCGCCGAATCCAGACGGGTTTCCGGCGGAAAGTCCCGGGCAGACATACTGGGAGACTGGTCCAGGACAATGATGATATCGGCCCCCCTGTTGAGATAGATCTTTTCATGAATACTCAGAGCTGGTCCTCCCAGAGCCAATCCCATAAAAACGATCCCTGTCCAAAACAGCAGGGCTGATAAAAACAGGAGGAATTTCAAACCTCTCTGCCTGATCTGAACCATCCCTTTCCTCCAGATCGCGGTAGAGACCCGGAGGGATCTTCCCGAAGAGGGAGCAAAATGACGGATGTATACAAATACAGGGATTAGTATAAAAAGGAACAGATATGCGGGAGACTCAAAGGTCAGCATGCTTTTTCCTCCAGTCTTCCAGGGCTTCCGAAACATCCTCTACCTCACCCAGCAGTTGCTCCCGATCACTGTAAAGGAGTTTATCCCCGGCAAATTTGACCCGATCCACTCTATGAAAGAAGTTAATCAGAGACAATGCAAGGGTTTCGTGAATGCGGGAGTGATTCAGAAGGTATTCTATTTCGGATGTGGTTGAACTCGTCAGATCCTGATGAAACCGGGTGGACAGGTACTTTTTCAATCCTCCGGTGAAGGACAGATAGAATTCCTTTTCGGGCATGCTGACCATGGTCCTGCGGATACTTCGGATCAATCTCTGAAACCGGCGGTACGGGAGATTCAGTTGATAGGTTCGAATTATATTCACTGTTCTGGTACGGATAACCTTATAAAGAAACAAGAGGAGTATAGGCAGGGAAAAAAGCAGAGAGACCAGCAAGGCCCCCACAGCCCGGGTACCGGGAATCAGCAGAGGAGAACGGATCTCTGACAGCTCTCTTGAAATCCCGGAATCAAGTATGGAAGATGTAAAGATTTTCAAATCCACCAGACTCAGATCTCCAATATCCAGAGGAGGCAGGGCTCTCGTTCCCGGATAATAGGGAATGAGGCGGAGGACCACATAGGAATCCTCCCCCCGGGGCTCAATGTCAATGGAAAGAAAACGGACCCAGCCAGGATCCGGAAAAGTCTCCGGACTGCTCAGATCCACTGGCTGATCCGTCTTGAGGACGAAAGACATCTCAACCGTATCACCCACATAATAGTCGGGAGGTAAAAAGCTGAGGTTGTGGATCTGATAATTCTGTGCCATCAGTACCCCTGATGTCAGGCAGAACAGCAGCAGGAGAGGGATTCTCTTCATTTCCTTTTTTTTCTCCGTTCAAAAAAATACAGAAGCTTCACTGCCGGATCATCTTCAGTAGAAATTTCGAGAGTATCCACTCCGGCGGACTGACAGGTTCTGAGCCAGAGGTAGCGTTCATGCTCCCAGAAATCCCGGTACTGCTGACGCATGGACCTACTTCCCAGGGCATTGAGGGTCTGTCCTGATTCAGGATCTTCCAGACGAACAAGTCCTGCTGCCGGAAAATCCCTGTCCAGGGGATCTGTCAACCGTATGGCGATAACATCATGCTTTCGTGCCAAAAGGGTTAATTCGGTTCTGTAATGACTGGTCCTGAAATCAGAGAGGATCAGACAGATGCCCCGTCGTTTCATCGTTTTGGACGCAGTCTTACAAGCCAGAGCCAGATTGGAACCCTTCCGGCCCTCCTTGACAGACAGGATATGGGTAATCTGTTTGAGGACATGCTTTTTACCCTTCCGGGGCTGTATCTGTTCTTCTATTCTGTCAGAAAAAAGCAGGCTTCCCACCTTATCATTGTTGGCAACCGCGGCCAGGGCAACAATGGCAAAAAGATGTCCTGCCATATCCCGTTTATTCACCTTACCGGAACTAAAAAAAAGGGAACTCGACGTGTCCACCAGAACCTGCAGAACCACTTCCCGTTCTTCCCGAAATGTTTTGGTATAGGGTTCTCCCATCCGGGAGGTTACATTCCAGTCAATAAACCGGGTATCATCCCCGTCGCTATACTCCCGGACTTCGTCAAACTCCAGCCCCGGCCCCTTAAAAACGGAGTGGTAATTTCCCGCAAATATGGTATCCACCAGTTTTCTTGAGGTAAAATGAAGCTGTCTGACTTTTCGGGAGATCTCTTCCATTTCAGGGAACCGTTACAATGGAAAGGATATCCCTGATCACATCGTCACTGCTCAATTCTTCCGATTCGGCTTCATAAGACAGCACAATTCGATGCCGCAGAACATTGTATGCCACCGCCTTGACATCTTCAGGGAGGACAAATTCACGATTTTCAAAGAGTGCCTGAACGCGGGCACACTTAAAAAGGGCGATAGACGCCCTGGGGGAGGCACCGAACTCGATAAACCGGGTGAAGGGGAGCTGATTCCGTCCCTTCACCCGTGAGGCATTGACGATGGAGACAATGTACTTCCGGATACTCTCATCTACTCTGATGGAGGAAACCAGTTCCTTCAGGTCCAGAATAGAGTATTTAGAAAAGACTCTTCTCAGGGTCTGTTCTTCCCGCCTATCCAGCTGATTCAGAATAGCCAGCTCTTCCTGCGGGTTGGGATAATCCACCTTCAGTTTCATGATAAATCTGTCCAGCTGAGCTTCGGGAAGCTGATATGTCCCTTCATGTTCGATTGGATTCTGAGTGGCCATGACAAAAAAGGGCTCAGCCAGGGGGTAAGTCGTATCTCCGATGGTCACCTGGGCCTCAGCCATGGCTTCCAGCAGGGCCGCCTGAACCTTGGCAGGAGCTCGGTTGATTTCGTCTGCCAGGATAATATTGGAAAAAACGGGGCCTTTCCGGGGGATAAACTCTCCCGTCTGAGGACGGTAGATCATGGTTCCTGTCAGGTCTGCCGGCAGGAGGTCCGGGGTAAACTGGATTCGTTTGAAATCCGCACTGAGAACATCCGCTACTGCCTTGACCATCTGGGTTTTGGCCAGCCCGGGGACACCTTCCACCAGGATATGCCCTCCCGTGATGATCCCCATAAGAAGGCCGTTCACCATATCTGCCTGACCAATGATTCTCTTGCCTATTTCATTCCGTGCCAGATCCAGAAGGGAAGCGGCATCTTTCATCATAGTTAGATTTTTACTTTCGTTCATCCTCGTTTCCTTACCTTTCCTTGTTCTTTCATCTATCAGGTTCTGTAATCTGCATTTTCCCGTACATATTCATAGGAGAGATCAGAACCCAGAACAGTTGCACCCTCATTTCCAAGACCCAGGCTGATCCGGATTTCTACAACCCTGTTATGCACGGGATATCCAGGACAGGGGATCGGCAGAGAGCGGTCTTTCAGGTAGTCACTCAGGGTCAGCTCTTTGACTGAATCCAGCTCAAAACGGCCCTTATTATAGATAACCTCGTCTCCCATGGAAATCCTGACATGTTCTTCATTCAGAGAAATATTATGGTTCCCTGCATAGTCTCCAACGGCCTGGACAAAGCGTCCCACATTGGGATCATTCCCAAAGACCGCGGTCTTACTCAGGGGTGAGTTGACCAGAGCCTTGGCAAAACCTTTCGCCTGCTCAGTACTCGCGGCTTCATCCACTTTGACTCTGATAACATGCCCACAGCCCTCACCGTTACGAACAATATCCTGGGACAGGTCTTTGCAGAGAACCAGAAGGGCCTGTTTCAATTCCTCAATCCCGACTTCTTCTTTCCGGTTGGAAGAAAAAAAGAACACCGAATCACTGGTACTCTGGTCGCTGTCAATGGAGATTCTATTGAAACTCAATTCGACTACTTCCGGGAGGACCCGCCTCATCATTTCCCGGGGCAGGGATACATCGGTGATCAGAAAAGAGAGCATCGTAGCCATATTGGGTTCAACCATCCCCGCTCCCTTGGCTATTCCGCTTAGACGGCCGGAACCCAAAGGAACAGAACGGACCTTGGGGAAGGCATCGGTCGTCATGATGGACTGGGCGGCACTCAGGAAGGACTTCCCCTGTAAGGCTCCCGCCAGAGCAGGACAGGCCGAAGTCATTTCGCCTACTGGCAGAGACCAGCCTATCACCCCGGTTGAGGAGGGAAATAAGGGCGCCTGGAGAGAACCCGACATTTCCTTCTGGAAGGAATCCAGGACCCGGCGGGCATCTTCCTCTCCAGAGGGAGTACAGACATTGGAAATCTTATTATTAATGAGAACACCCTGCATAAGGGGTTCCTCCAAAAGCTGCCGCCCGATGCGAACAGGGGCACCGGGAAACGCATTTTTCGTAAAAACAGCCGCAAATGACGGAGTAGGGTCATCCAGGACAAGGGCCGTCATCTTCATGGAAGCAACTGGTCCGTCCTGCCTTTCTTTAGGTGTAAACTCAAAGGAATGGACCGCTGTTTTAAAGCCTTCAGGCAGTGGGCTTAAAAGCTCCAGATGGTCCAGATATTCCCCGGTTGAATGAAATTGGTTCATAGAGTCCTATAATAACGAGGATCTGGGGAAAGGTCTATCATCCTGAAAGGCTAAACCTGCCTGTTCGAAGGCTCCCGGGAGGCTCCCTATTTATGTTGCAATCCCCGTTGATTTAGGCTTCAATGAACAGGGAGGATTTCATGGCAAAAACACTTATGATTCAGGGCACCTGCTCGGATGCAGGAAAAAGCATCCTGGTGGCGGCTTTCTGCAGAATCTATACACGCAGAGGATATCGGGTCAGCCCCTTCAAATCACAGAACATGTCCCTGAACTCCTTTGTCACACCCGAAGGGTATGAAATCGGCCGGGCCCAGGCGGTTCAGGCTCAGGCGGCAAAAAGAGCTCCACATGTCGATATGAATCCGGTTCTACTCAAGCCTGAAGGGGATTCCCGGTCTCAGATTGTCCTGATGGGAAAGCCCTGGAAATCCCAGGATGCCTCTGATTACTTTATGACAAAAAAAGCTCTCTGGGTGGAAGTAAGCTCTGCCCTGGACCGTCTGATGGACGACAATGATCTGGTCATCATCGAAGGAGCCGGAAGTCCTGCCGAAATAAACCTGAATGAACATGAAATTGTGAATATGGCTGTGGCCCGCTTTCTGGATGCCCCGGTTCTCCTCACGGGCGACATTGACCGCGGAGGGGTCTTTGCATCTCTCTACGGCACCCTCGTTCTGGTGGATGAAGACCGGCACAGAATCAAGGGCTTCCTGATCAACAAATTCAGAGGGGATGTTTCACTTCTGACCCCGGGGCTGAAGATGCTGGAAGACCGCTGCGGTGGCGTTCCCACTCTGGGGGTCATCCCCTTTATACCCGACATATATCTGGCTCAGGAAGATTCGGTGTTCATTGATAAAAACCGCCAGTTCGGAGACCGGGACGGACTTCCCCTGGTCGTGATCAAGCTGCCCCACATGTCCAATTATGATGATTTTGACCCGTTTTTGAATGAGAAAGGCCTCTCAATCCATTTTATCAGCCAACCGTCAGAACTTCCGGAGACAACTGCAGCCCTGCTCCTGCCGGGCACAAAGACAACCATTCAGGATCTTCAGTGGCTGAAGGAGACAGGACTCTTTGCAAGAATCCGCCAGCTGGCCGAGGAGGGGACTCCTGTGGTGGGGATCTGCGGAGGCTACCAGATGATGGGTTCAATGATCCAGGACCCCGAAGCAGTTGAGACCGGAGGCGGGAGCATGGAGGCCCTGGGTCTTCTGAATGCAAAGACGATCTTTTCAAAAGAGAAAACCACCCTCCAGACCCGGGGACGTCTCATTTTAAATAAAGGTTTCTTCAGGAATATTCACAACCAGAGCTGTTCGGGCTATGAAATCCATATGGGAGAGACCCGGAATCTGAGCGAAGGAAATGCCTTATACAGGCGTGAAGATGGAAGTTTCGATGGCAGCGTATCTGAGGACGGCCTCTGCTGGGGTTCTTACATGCATGGGATCTTCGACAATCAGACCCTCCGCAGAGCCTTTCTCATGTCACTGGGATGGCATCCCGGAGAAGAGGGCAAAAGCGAAGAGACCCTCAGGGAACAGGAGTTTGAACGCATCGCCGATGTGGTGGAACAAGCCGTAGACATGGATGCCCTGGACCGGCTGATCGGCTTGAAAGTGTGAAGGAGTGGAAATGGAGACGATTATAATCGGGGGGCTCACCCTCCTCTCAGGGATTCTTTTTTTTCTGCTTCTTTTAAAAAAGAGATCCCCCGGGGACAACGGAATGCTCCAGATGGGGAAAAGACTGGAACAACTCGATCGGCTGGCCCGGCAGGTGGAAGAGATGAACACAATCTTCCACTCTCCCCGCCTGAGAGGCGGACTGGGAGAAACACTCCTGGAAGAGCTGATCCGAAACAGGCTCCCCAGGGAGAGCTATTCTTTCCAGCATAGCTTTTCCGGAGGTCAGCGGGCCGATGCGGTGATCCGCATGGGCAGCTATAAGGTGGCGGTGGATGCCAAATTCCCTCTGGAACAGTTGAGCGGATTCTGGGAATCCTCCGATCCGGAACTGCCGAAGTCGGTGAGAAAAGTGTTTCTGAGCCACGCCGCCTCTATCGCGTCAAAGTACATTCTACCCCGGGAAGGGACCATGCCTTTTGCCTTGATGTACATACCCTCTGAAAATGTCTATTACAGAGTTTTCATTGCCGGATCGGCATCCCTGCAGGAAGAGCTGCTGAGCCTGGGAGTTCTCCCCGTAGGCCCCTCCTCTCTTTTTGTCTATCTGCAGACTGTAGCCTACGGCTTCAGGGGATTCAGTTTCTCCTCCCGCAGCCGGGAGATGATGCACCTGATCTCCCAGATCCGCAAAGACTACGATGTCTTCAGCAGACAGTACCTGATCGCAGGAACCCATCTGAAGAACTTTCACAAGGCCTGGGAAGACAGCGGAGCCAGACTCTCCGAACTGGATAGAAATATCCGCCGCCTGGATGAGTCTGACCCTGACGAATCTTAAGACAGGGTAAAAGAACCTTTTTTAATGAGGGGGAAGGCTTTTCCATCCTTGTCATATCCTGTGACATTCAACCTGGGAGAACCGATCATAAAGTCCGTATGAACCAGGGAGTTGTTGCAGCCGAAACCCTTGAGAGCCCCTTCTCCCGATGTCCCCGGTGGCATTTCAAGGCAGAAAGGATACCCTGCACCCAGGGCGATATGACAGGAAGCATTCTCATCATAGAGTATGGAACCGAAGATCAGTCCGCTGACGGCAATGGGGGATGACTCATCCACAAGAGCGACCTCTCCCAGGGAGCGGGCGCCCTCATCCATGTTCAGAAACTGCTCCAGTACATCCTTGCCTTTATCAGCACCGAAATCGACGACCCTTCCCTTTTCAAAGCGGAACCAGGCTCCCTCTACGGGAGATTCCAGAACCTTGAGAGACTTGGTTGTCCGTACCGTACCGTCACAGCGCTTGAAATCCGGAGTGGTAAACACCTCTTCCGTGGGAAGATTATTAAAGATCATCCTTCCGTCGGGCAACGCACCGGGACCACCGTGCCAGCGGCCGATGGAATTCAATCCGATGGTCAAGTCTGTCCCTTCAGCCTCAAAATGAAGGTGGTCCAGCTTCTTTTCATTCAGGATCTTACAGCGAGTCCAGAGATCCCGGCCATGCTCTTCCCAGGCCTCGGAAGGATCTTCACGGTCCAGCCTGAGGAGTGGTTTGAGGACCTCCCAGAGCTCCTCGGTCCTGGCTTTGTCGCCCAGTACTTTTATAGCCCATTCCGGCCCGGGAGAACAGATAACGCACCAGGGATGCTCCCCGTTCATCATAGAGCTGCTCACAAATTTCAGGGCCTTTCGGCTTGCTTTGGTTTGATGACTCAGTTTTCCTGAATCCACATCAGAAAGAATATCCTGCTCCTCAGTACTGTCAATCCGAATACGCGCCCAGTCTTCCGACAACATCTGATGGGCCCTTCCAATCTGATAATTGGGAATGTATGTGAGGGCATCCCCGTCCTGTGCCTCCAGACGGGCCTTGGTGATGTAATTATCCTGCACCGATATTTCCACAAACCCCGCTCCCATTGCATAGGCTTCTCTGGCCAGAGACCGGGCCATGTCATAGTTTCCAACATTGCAGTTTATTAGAAGATTCTGTCCTTTTTTCAGATTCAATCCCTTTTGAAGGACGATCTGGGCATATTTTTCATAATTTATCATGATCTGTTTCTCCGCGATTTCATCAATTGAACCATTATCAGCGGAATTCCGGGCATATGCCAAGGGAAAGAAAGACAAAAGTGCACTATTTTACCTGGTATCCGGGTTTCCCAGAAAGAGAATCAATGGAAAGTGATCAGAATAGCCGTCACTCCGCCAGCTTTCCCAGCCCGCGGGATGACCCTGATCATCGCACATCAAGGGGACTGCCATGCAGCGGCTGCTCAGATACTCCAAACCTGATTGATCCACCAGACCCCGGTCCAGAAAAAAATGATCGAGTTTCATCCAGCGGTTTTGAAAGAAATAGCTCCCCTCACTCTCCATCCCCTTCCAGGGAGAAAAGAGAACCGTTTTATCCGTTGTCAGAAAGGTATCTTCAGGATTCAGGCTGATATAAAGACTGTTCTGCCAGGAGACGTTCTGCATCTCTTCCACTGGAATTTGTGCCGTCTGCACACCCCCGGGTCTGAAGTCCTCCCAGGAACCGTTCAGATCACCTGCCACAACAAGGTTAACATCTCCCTGGTTTTGCAATTCCCTGATCCTTCCGGAAAGAACCGAGGCCGCTCTGATTCGGGCCTCTTCTGTACCAGCCTGCCCCCCAGCCCGGGATTTCCAGTGATTATTAAATAAAATCAGCCTTTCTTTTCCCAGGATGAAATGAATCTCCACTACGGGGCGCAACGGTCGCTTGCCATAGGAACCCGGAAAATGAAGGTGCACTTCCTGAGGGGTATATCGAGAAAGGATACCGCAGCAGATGGCAGATTCCCGGTCATCCCAGGCATCGATAAAACTGTAATAGCCATCAAGATACTCCTTGTTTAGAAGATCCAGGATTTGCCGGCTCTCCACTTCCTGCATGAGGATAATATCCGGAAGTTCAGAATCCACAGAAAGAAGAATTTCCTTTAGATTCTCCAGCTTGATCCTCATCTTAGCCTCATCCCAGTCAGACTCATGGGGGTCGTACTCTTCATACTCCTGTCCTGAAGATTGATCATCAAAGAGATTCTGAACATTCCAGGTCATGATGGATAGTGAAGCAATCTCAGGTTCTTCCGGCATGAGGCAGGAGAAAATCAGAGAGACCGTCAGAATAAGCAGAATATTCCCTTTCATGAAAACTCCTTATCTTTTTAGATACTCAGATAATAGAGTTACGGATTGAACTGACCGGGAAATTCAAAAAACCGACCCTCCCGGGCCGGTTTTTAAAATGATAGTACCTTAAGGATTTTTAGGATTTATCGAGTTGGTCCAGTTCGGCTCTTTTGCAGATGATCTTAGATACCAGTTTATATTCCAGACCGTCTTCGGCACTCATCCAGCAGTCTCGGTCGGTATCTTCACCTATCTTCTTCTCATCCATGCCGGTCTCGGCTGCAATGAGTTTATTGATTTTGACCCTGAGTTTTTCCAGTTCATTGGCATGGATTTCAATTTCTGTAGCCACACCCCTGATACCGCTTAAGGGCTGATGAATCAGATAATGAGAATTAGGCAGGCCAATTCTTTTATCAACAGGAGCGGCCAGGAGGATAAGAGACCCCGCACTGGCGACTAGACCCATCCCGATGGTATAGACATCAGGTTTGATAAAACGAATCATATCATAGATGGCAAATCCGGCATCCGCGTCTCCCCCGGGGGAGTCAATAAATACCTTGATGGAATCATCACTGTCCGCTTCCAGCAGCAAGAGCTGTCTGATCACCTTTTCTGCCAGTTCCTTATTTATCTCCCCAGAGAGCAGGATGGTTCTGGTTTTGAGCATTTTCTGGGAAAGGGCTTCCTGTTCACCTTCGGATTTCTGGCCCTTACCCTCTTCCTCCAGACGTCTGATCATTGTATAGTCTCCTTAATAGCTGTGCATCCACGGGATTTTTCCCGGTCTTCAACAAAATATATTCAAAAAGTCAGGAAAAGGCAATTTCTCCTGGAAGGAAAGAGACATGAAATCAGCATTTGTTGCCATAATCGGCCGTCCCTCTGCTGGAAAATCCACTCTCCTCAACGCCCTTTGCAGGGAAAAGATATCCATAACCGCCGATGTTCCTCAGACAACCCGTAATAAAATCCGGGGTATTGTCACAGAAGAAACAGGACAATTGGTCTTCATCGATACCCCCGGGTATCACCATTCGGATAAAAAATTCAATCAGTATCTGAAGGATGTGGTTTACTCCTCTCTGAATGAGGCTGATATGGTGATGTATGTGGTCGACTCCACCCGTCCCCCGGGAAGCGAAGAACAGGATCTCATCTCCCTGCTGAACCAGCAGACAGAGAAACCTGTTCTGCTGGTTCTCAATAAGGTTGATAAGAAGGGCAATTATAAGGCCGAGATCAGGGGGCTTATGACGACAAATGTCCATCCTGATGCCCTGATGGAAACCTCCGCTCTCAGTGGTCTTGGTATTGATGCGCTGAGGGACCGCCTGATTGAACTGGCCCCCGAGGGAGAGCAGATGTATCCGGCAGAATTCTACACCGACCAGAAACCGGAATTCCGCATCGCCGAAATCATCAGAGAAAAAGCAATTTCCCAGACCAGTCAGGAAATCCCCCATGCTTTGTATGTGGAAATTGCCGATACGGAGATGAAAGAAAACGAACTATGGGTCCGTGCCTTTCTGACTGTAGAGACCGAATCTCAGGTGGGAATCGTCGTTGGAAAAGATGGTAAAAGAATCAAATGGATCCGCATTGCCTCCCTAAAGGAATTCAGAAAAATCTTTTCCTATAAGGTCCGCCTTGACCTGAGAGTCAAGGTGAATCCCCGATGGCGCCGGAAGGATTATCTCCTCAAGGGTATGCTCAAATAAAATTCAGGACAAAGAAACTTTCTAAGAGTATCCATATTCTACCCCTACCTCCATTCTAAAGGACAGAAGGTAGGAGAGCAAAAAAATTAATAAAGCTTCAGAAGAGACAACACCTTTTCTTTCCCCAGAATATAAAGAAAGCTGATCAGACGTGGCCCTTTTTCCTTGGAAATAAGAGCCTGATAGACTGCCGTAAAGAAATCGGCCGACTCCAGATCCAAATCTTTCATCATGTCATAGACATTGGTACCAAACTCTTTTTCATCCATGGATTCAAGGTTCTTCTCTACCAGGAGAGCCAGCCTTCTTACAGCTGTCAGATTCTTTTCATCCAGCTCGATGGTCCCGTCATCAGGAGTCCTCAAGGAGTAACGAAAATCCTCGGGAGCAAACTCCTTCACCCAGCCCCAGGCACAGGCACAGCGTTGACGGAATCGCTCTTCCTGAGAAGCCTTCAGGTCTTTCAGGGAGTTTATCACCGCATCAATATCTCCAGAGTGCACCTGCAACAGGTTACAGAGATGACGGATCTGCATCTGATAGGGCATTTCAACAGGGACCTCCCCTACCTGGGACAATTCGTAGATCCGGGCCTGTTTTTCCCAATTTTTCAGAGCCTTGGGAGTCTCGGGTTTACTGAAATATGTTCGTTCACACTTGTCATAGTCTTCATAGATTTTAAGGACATCCAGATCAAAGCTGATGGCAAATTCGGTATTGGGTCTCGTTCCGGCAAAAAGATAACGAATGATTTCAGGTTGGTAGATTTCCAGAACATCCGGCAGTGAAATGACTTCTCCACTGGATGAGGAGATTTTCCCTCCCCGTCCCTTGATCCGGATAAAATCGTATTGAAATGTTACAGGCGGCTCATGATCATAGACTTCTTTTCCTGTTTTCCTGGCGGTATCAAAGGAACCGCCTTCGGAGTGGTGATCTTTTCCCGCGGGTTCAAAATCCACATCTTCCTGTTTCCATCTCATGGGCCAGTCAATCCGCCAGGGGAGTTTAACAGCGCCTGTTTTTCTGAGATCCACAGTCTCGCTGTGGCCGCATTCACACTCAAAGGAAACACCGTAGTCACCATCCCAACCAGTCACTTTCGTCGTATCCCTGTCACAGGAGGTACAGAAAACGGAGACCGGCATCCAGTCGGCCGGAAGATCACTTGTCCGGCTTTCATTGAGCTGACGGCGAATTACATCCTGATGAACCAGAGCATTTTTAATGCCTTCTGCATACTCAGAGTTCCGGTAGCGTTTGGCCTGATAGATATATTCGGGGAAGACACCGACTGTGGGAAGAAGGGCTTCCAGGGATTTCTCATTAGCAGCGGCATAGCTTTCTTCATTTCCCAGGACATCAGGAACAAGGGTAATGGGTTTTCGAAGATAGCTTTTCAGCTTTTCCTGCTCGGGCATGTTCTGGGGAACCTTACGGAAAACATCATAATCATCCCAGGAGTATATAAAGCGGACGTTCTCACCCTTATCCCGGAGAGCACGGACGACCAGCTCAACAGAGATAATTTCCCTGAAGTTTCCAATATGAACGGTTCCGGAAGGGGTAATCCCGGATGCACAGGTGTAGTGATCCTTCATTCCTCTTTCCCGGATAATTTTATCGGCGGTAATATCCGCCCAGTGTGTAGACTTTACTTTGGTATTATCACTCATGGGCAGGAATTATACACAAGGCCAGGCCTCCATGGCAACACAGGATGCCCCCCCTTTAGGGCAGGACATCCTGTTTTTTGAGAATAAACCATGATTTTATCCCCCGGTAGCCCTGGTGGTTCCCCGGGAATATCAATCTTACCAGCACCCTCGGTTAAAGTTTCCGGGGCGACCGCCCCTGCCGGACCGGCCGGTCCTTCCCATACGGTCCATGTCCAGGGTCAAAGTTTTCCCGTTGATTTCGGCGCTGAGAACATGCAGGAATACGGATTCTGTTTCATTTCCCCATCTGTCTGAAGGTATATCGTATCCCGTGACTTTGATGCTTTCACCACCCTTCAGATCGACATCATCCATGGCAAAGGGAGGAATCATTAAAAAAACCTTTCCTTCAGCCGTCTTAAGGTAGGGAATGGTTCCTTCTTCAAGAACCAGGGTTCCCTGGGCACTTATTTCTTCAGGAGTAATGGGATTTCCATCCTCATCGGACCAGAACATTCCACCCCGTCCATCAAATCCCCGGTCATTCCATCCGCCGCCCATGGGACCTCTTCCATAATACTCGTAGTCATCATCTTTATTACCAGAAGCAAATACCGCTGCAGAACTGAACAGAACCAGGGCCACCACAATCATTTTCTTTTTCATACAAAACCTCCATTGGTTTGATAGTTAAACTTGATATTTGAAATATAAAGGGAGACTATGAACCAAATATGAACGGGTTGTAGTAAGAGTCTGAACAGAATGCATGGGAATTGTTGAAGCAAAACCCCTCCTGTGCCGATAGATGTTACATGAAGAAAATGATCATTCTCTCCCTCATATATCTATTCGCAACGGCTGTCTGTTTGACAGCCTATGAAGAGGAGGGCATCGCCTCCTGGTACGGAGGGAAATTTCACGGCCGTCTGACAGCGAATGGCGAAACCTTCAACACCCACGAATTGACGGCAGCTCATAAACAGCTTCCCTTCAATACCGTGGTGAGAGTTACCAATTTATCCAATGGCAAAACCGTTAAGGTTCGCATCAACGACCGAGGTCCCTTTGTGGATGGCCGTACCATTGATCTCTCCTATGCAGCGGCTGTAGAGCTGGACATGATCAGCACCGGGACGGCCCCCATACTCCTGCAGGTTGAAAACATGGAGACCCTTGAAATTCGTTTTACCATCCAGGTGGGAGCCTATAGAAACCTGGAAAACGCCACTGCCATGAAACGGAAGCTCGAAGCCAATGGTTTTTCACCCCAGGCCAGGCTCAACAACAAGGGAGTCACCCAGATTATCCTGGCAGATATTCCTGAAGAAGAAACCATGGTTTTTGCCCGGAAACTGGAACAGCTGGGGATCAATAATATTCTAATAAAACAGAACTGATGCGTTTTCTCCCCCAAAGATATTTCTTTATGTTCTCCCTGCTCATCCTCGGACCGGTCCTCAATGGATCAGGGCAGGAAGAACTTCCCCTAGATGTCCCCTGGTTTGGCCAGGAGGAAAGCTGGGCCGATCAGGGACTGGGAGACAGCCCTACGATCACGATCAGGACTCACGGATGCGCCCTGACCTCCTCTGCCATGGTCCTCAATTACCTTGGAGTAAAAACAAATCCTGAAGAACTCAACAGATGGCTCCTCGAAAATGAGGGTTTTGAAGAAGGCTGGGATGATGAAGACGGAACATATCTGGGCCGAGTGAGGCTGATCTGGAATAGTCCGGTTCAGGGTTTTCCGGAAATAAAGGAATTCAACCGTTATGACTTTCACTCAGAACCAGCAGACCTTGCATTGATCCGCTCCTATCTGGATAGAGGTATCCCTGTGATTGCCGAAGTATTAAGGCCCCAGGGTATCCCCCATTTTGTTGTACTCATTGCCTATAGTGAGGATGATTTCCTAATCCGGGACCCCTTGGAAAGTGATACGAAGTATCTGAGCGAGGACTATAATATTTCGGACAAATACGGCAGTGGAGCCGCACGGAATATTTTTGGAATACGAGTGTATATACCCGTTGATTAATCTTCCTCGCCGCATGGATTCTCAGAAACTACAGCCGCCAGTACGGGAGGACTTAAAAGTACCGGCCCCAGAGTTCTGATACCGATCAGGCACAGGGGAGCCGTAAACAGGATAGCCAGAACAGCCAGTGCCAGGATCAATTCTCCCTCGGCCAGGCCTGCTGCCAGAG
>NZ_JAQIBL010000075.1 GCF_027859075.1 Oceanispirochaeta sp.
CCAGTGTTTTATATTCCTGAAGGAGTTTAGACGCCGTCTTAGGACCAATTCCGGCAACACCGGGAATATTATCCGCCGAATCGCCTATCAGGGATAGATAATCAACAATCTGCTCAGGCCAGACTCCCCGGTCATTAAAAACACCTTCCCGGTCTACTTCCAGGAGATTGCCATTATCAAATTTAATGATACCTACTCCATCCCCGGCAAACTGAAGGAGGTCTTTGTCTCCTGTAATGATAAAACAGGGACGTCCTTCCTGCCTTGATTTGACTGCCAGGGTTCCCATCAGGTCGTCCGCTTCGTATCCATCAACCCTCAGGGTAGGAATTCCCATAAGCTCAAGAATCTCTTCGATCACCGGGATTTGCTCAAAAAGATCATCCGGTGACTTATCCCGGGTCGCTTTATAGGCAGGGTACATTTCATGGCGGAAGGTTTTTGTTTTAGAATCCATAAGGACCACAAATCGTTCGGTTTTCCGTTTTTCAAGAATGCTCAGCATGGTCCGGATAAATCCGAAAACAGCAGAAATGTTTTTACCCTCGGCGTTACGCAAGGGTGAACGGATAAATCCAAAATATGATCTGTATATAAGGCTGTATCCGTCCAGGAGATAAAGAGTTTCTTTCATAATGTTATGTCTATCAGCCGCGGGGCTGCTTCCTTTTTGTGAGATTTGATAGAGATTTTACCCCGGCTACGCAGCCTTTCTTTTTCAAGCTGCATCATCCCTGAGCGCAAAGTGTCGCATCCTTCCCTACGGAGGAAGGCCGATTCATGCCTGATAGTTGCAAGCTCCATCAGTTCTGAGTCAGCCTGCTCCTTCAGAATCGGAGCTTGGGAAAGCCAGAGACGAATAATCTTTTCCTGATTTAATATTTTAAGGGAGAGTCTTTTTTCTTCGATCAGGACCTGGCTCAGTTTCGCCTTAAGGGGATTTCCAGCCAGCAGAATGAGTTGTTTTATGATTGAATTATATATTGAATAATCAGAATTAAGAGTCCTGATCAGATTTGAGAACCAGAAGACCTCCACTGCCACCAGGAAAATCCTTTAACCGGCGATGTTGACACCAATGGGAGAAGGTCCTGATGCGGCCTTTCCTTCAATCGATATCCATGCATCACGGAGCTCTGACATCATCCTTCTGATCTCAATCAGGGATTCAGGAGTTTTATCCATATTGGCTTGAAGGAGCTGCTGGTTGAAAAACTTATACAGATTATACAGATTCTGAGCGATTTCACCGCCTTTTTCAAAATCGAGGGAAGCCATAAGTTCTGTGATGATGTCTTGAGTCTTAACAATACAATTATGAACCTTGTCCAGTTTTTTATCGGCTTTCTGCATTTCCTCAGAGGCAATATCCAACTGTTTCACTGCCTCTTCATAAAGCATAACGATCAAACGTCCCTGACTAGCGGTTCGTACTTTAGTCTGATGATAGGCATTTAACGGATTTCTATTCATGTAAGAAAAGCCTCCCTGATTCTTCAGTATATTCTCGGCAGATTTCACTATTTTCTTTATAAAATTTTCGAGGAAAAATGGTTTTTTCCATGGTACAAAACCTAATATTCCTAACCATTAAAATCAACCCTTAAATCTGTCATTCCCATTAAGTCTTTTTTATTCCCTTCAGAATAAAATCTAAAAGCAGTCACCGGCTGCTTTTCATCATTTCCTGCAGATCCACAAATTCATATCCCTGCCTGAGAAGTTCCTCGATGATCATAGGCAGAACCAGAAAAAGATATTCATCCTGTGACTGATTTTTTCCAAGGGTCAAGGGTATTATAGAACCCGGTTTGACCCGGTTAAGGAGTTGTAAAGCCTGATCTACAACATCAAAACGGGATGAATCGACAGGATTTCTGAGGTTCAACCTGTCATACACAGGAATGTCTGTCCCAATAAAAACATACTCCATGGAAGCGCTGATATCCAGAATTGCTGCATTAATAGTGTAGAAAGGAGTATGCCAAAGCATGTCCATCTCTTTTCCCGTGGCAATAAAATAATCATCTTCATTCCGGGCCAGTCCCTTTTTCAAAAAGGTTTTATCTAACTGATACTCCGGATCGGACATGTCAAAATATGTATAAAAAAGGGAGCCAACTCTGTGGCCGGATTCTGCTATTAAACTGGTTTCTCCAGGATTGGCATGAATAAAATCACCATTGATAAAAATGGTCGCCGGGATTTTGTATTGCTCCAGGATACGCAGGACCTCAGGAACTGCTTCAGCTGTATCCACGGCATTGAGAACCAGGGCAATCTCGTTTTTATCTGTAGGAGCGCCGTGATCAAAATACCAGGGATTGCTTCCCGCGTCCCTTTTATGCTGAAGGGAAACATTCCGTGTCTGAGCACCAGAGTAGAGAGGAAGGAAGTCGCTTGTTTTATATCCCTCTATATTCCTGATTTTGAGGGATGACCCGAACCAGCCTCCTCTCTTTTCCTCCAGGTAAATTCGATACTCAGTATTACTCAGATTTGAGGGACCAAGTTCCACCCTGGATTTTTGAGGCAACCAGCTCAGGGCTTCATTGTATTTATACCATAAATCTTCGCATTGACCGTACAATTCTCCTGTAAGAGAAAAACCTGCCTGGCTGATCTGGCTGAGTCCGATATTCTCGGACACTCCTGAATCGGTATTTATTCTTCTGATTGTATCACGCCCTGCGCTGATATAGGAGTCACTCCTCCAGTAAAAAGCAAGGCTTCGATGATGAATCAGAGTTTTCAGGACTGTAAGAGAAGCCGTATTATAGATTTCAACTGAGCCGGATCTCAAAAGTGCAAATTGCATACCACCGGAATCAGAAGAAAGTCCAAAAATATCTCCTGATGCTAATTCCCGAAATCCCTGATCTTTCCCATCTTTGTAAGTCAAGACCTGACCTGTATTATCCCTTCGGTTGCGAAGAAAAAGCAGCAGAGTTCCGTCGTGAAGCCACAGAACTGTCTCAATCCGGGTATTCACAGAGCTGTAAAGGACCGGTGCCTGCTGAAAGTCCCGATTCTGGGAGGGATCATTATTCAGTGAAAATATCATTCCGTCAGATCCGTTTTTAAGGAGAAAGAGTCTCTTTCCATCCCTATCCAGGGAGTGGGAATCAAAAGCAGGATCATATGCAATGGGGATGCGGCCCCAGACAACTCCCTTACGGAAGGGATCAGAATAAAATGACCTGGTAAAAAACTCCGTGCTATGCACCCTGAAGAGCAGTCTGTCTTTCAGGATAAAAAGATAATTTCCGGGATTCCAGTGAACCGATTGTATGTCCTGGAAACCAATACTGCGGAAAGATTCTGCAGGGATGCGTCCTGCCTGATACTGATCAATTGAAAAGTAATAGAGATCTCTGCCCCGTCTATAAATGAAATATTTGGAATCAGGAGACCATTTCACCAGTTTTTCGATGTATTCATGTCTCAATTTGCTGGTGATACTCAAAGA
This sequence comes from Oceanispirochaeta sp., assembly GCF_027859075.1. Taxonomy (NCBI): domain Bacteria; kingdom Pseudomonadati; phylum Spirochaetota; class Spirochaetia; order Spirochaetales; family Spirochaetaceae; genus Oceanispirochaeta; species Oceanispirochaeta sp. Next base: position 3,470 of record NZ_JAQIBL010000075.1, read on the forward strand.
AACATCCATTTCCCGGTCGTAAAGGATAAGAGAGGCTCCTTCTTCGTCCTCCTGAATGAAGACTCCATAACGTCCATCCGGACTCATTTCAAGAGGCTTCAGGGAGAGGGGAGACAGAGGATTACCATCGGAAAAGGAGGAGATAAAATTGTTTTCCTTCCAGTTTCCAATCTCCTCATCATAGCTGAAACATCCGAACTGATTATAAATCATCAGTTCCCTTCTCAGAGGGAAATAAAAGGATCTTTCCGGATAGAGGGTCAGGGCTTCAACATGAAGTGAATCCGCATTCCCCCTGACGAGAGTCTTGTATGACACACCCGAAGTGGAAGGGTTATTGACGGAAAGTATGATTTCATTTTTTTTGTTGATTTCTGGATCCGAGAACTGAAGTTTTCTGTTTTGAGCCTGAATCAAAAGAGATGGGAAGATTAGAAGTATGAATAATATGGTTTTTCTATGCATATTCTGTCTATTATCGGTCAGTTGTACCTATAAAAAGAGAAGATATCCCATTTACCCAAACTTAGTTAATGAGATGCTTTTGACAGGAAGGTTTCCAATTCCTCTTCCAGGTGATCAAGACAGCTTTCAAGTTTCTCTAACTCTATAAGCCGGTCTTCCAACTGAATCTTTTCGAGTTTATCCATGGATTGATTCAGGACCTGTGACATATCAGTTCTATTCTCGAGACTCTTCCCGCACCAGGGACAAAAACTGTAACATGAACCGGTTAACTTACCGCAGTAGGAGCAGAATTTTACTTCATCCATAGGGTCTCCTTAATAAAAACTGAAAAATCATAGCTTAAATATTAACCAGATCTACCAAAATCTCAATAGATTTATAAGCTTCCTCGCTTAAATCGTCTTTTTTCAGAAAACCTCTGATCAGAGCATCTGCGACCGGGATTCCAGGATCTCCGTCTTCCTGATACTGTTTTTCAAGGATATCTTTCCTGAACCCCTTATGCCCGTCAATAATCTGCTCCATCCGGTCGGAACCAATTCTTTTTTTCTTCCATTTCCCAAATTCTCGGTACAAAAGTTCCAACTCTGAATCCTGAGCTGCCTTAAAGGCTATTTTTTTGAGCCGATTCAACTCAGCAAGTACTTTTTTTGAATATTCAACCATAATTATAATAGCTCCGATGCCAGTTCTGCCAGGGGACTTCTTTCTGAGTGTCCCAATGTAATATGACCAGCAATATCAACATCCCGAAAGGCCTCAACCAGACAGGTTAAACCGTTCGATTCTGCATCCAGATAGGGATTATCAATCTGGTGAGGGTCTCCGGTGAGAACAACCTTTGTTCCTTCTCCGGCCCTGCTGACAATTGTTTTTATCTCGTGAGGACTCAGATTTTGTGCCTCATCAATGATGATAAATTGACGAGGCAAAGAACGTCCTCTTATATAGGTGAGAGCTTCTATCTCAATGATCTTATTATTCAGAACCTGATCAATGCTCTTTAAATTCTGCTTGTGGGCGACCTCTATGATGTATTCCAGATTATCAAAAAGTGGTTGCATCCAGTGACTCATTTTCTGGCTTTTTGCACCTGGAAGATATCCGATATCCTTTCCCATTGGTATGATGGGTCGGCTCAATAACACCCTGGTATAGTCTTTCTCCTCCATAGTAATATACAGACCTGCCGCCAGGGAAAGCAGAGTTTTCCCGGTTCCGGCTTTTCCAATAAGAGTAACAAGTTTTATATCATTATTGAGAAGGAGATCCAGTGCGATTCTTTGCTGCGGGTTAAGAGGGCGTATGCCAAGAACCGGTTCAATCGAGGACTCTACAGCTTTCAGCAAACCAGATGCCGCATCCCAGCGGGCAATATGGAAAGCCTTTGAATTACTCTTTTCTTTCAAAACTAAATACTGGTTTGGAAAAACATTAACATCCTTAAGAGTCGCTTCCCCGGTCTTTCTTAACTCATCCATGACCTGTTTTTCACCATGGAGTTCTCTGAAGCCATCATAGAGGTACTGGATATTGACTTTGTGCTTTTCGTAGTCTACAGCATGAATACCGATGGAAATGGCTTTTATCCTGGCATTAATATCCTTGGAAACAAAAAAAACATCCGGATGCTTATGCTGCAGGTATTTGGCACAAAGAATGATCTTGTTATCCATTTTTGCAGAGGTCAGTGATTCTTCAACAGACCGGTCAAAATCAAGGCTGACCCTGAGAGTCCCACCATTTTCAAGCTTAACGCCATGCTGCAGATTTCCATGACGACTGATCTCATTTAAGAAACGGAGAGCTGCACGAACACTCCGGCCACGGCCTTCATGCTCGCTTTTGAGTTTATCTAATTCCTCAAGTACCCAGATGGGAATAACAATGTCACTGTCTTTGAAAGACATGATGGCATCAGGCCTATGAATCAGAACATTGGTGTCTATCACGAAGGTCTTTTTCTTGTCTCTCATCAATGGAAACTCCCGTTAGATATGTGTCTTAATTATAGAATTATTCTGTTTTAGTAGCAATCGTTTTACAATCTTTATGATTCTCACGGGAATAGAGGAAATTAAGCAAATCTCTATTCAAATAGTGTAAAGGAAATTCTCCTATATTTAAAACGTTGTTTTAATTTTTTATATCAAATTGACAAAAGAAGAATAATGCGAGTATTCTTTGGTCGTTATGTATATTGTAATACTAGGTGCCGGTCTTGTGGGAACACAGCTAGCCAGGCAATTGATACTGGAAAAGAAGGACGTGGCTCTCATAGAGAGAGACTCTGAAAAAGCCAGAAATGCGGCGAACAAACTGGACTGTCTTGTCATCAATGATGAGGGGAACAGCCTCGAAGGTCTGACCAAGGCTGGCATCCAGAAAGCGGACATCTTTGTCAGTGTGACTGACAGTGATGAGACGAATCTCATCTCCTGCGGTCTCGTTTCTGCTGAATTCGGGAAGGTTAAAACCATAGCCAGAGTCCGAAATCTGGACTATTCCAGGACCAAGATGATCTCTAATTCCTTTTTGGGGATTGATTTTGTTATTAATCCCGAAATAGAAGCCGCCAGGATCATCAGTTATGCTGTCAGTCACGGTGCCCGCAGCGACATCATGCTCTTTGAGAACACGAGCCTACAGATGCGGAACCTGACAATCAGGCCTCTCTCCGCCTTTATAGGCCAGAGCCTTAAGTCGGTACGCCAGCATATGGATTTTGCATTTCTCATAGCCGCGATTCTCAGGGATGAGAATTATATCATCCCCTCGGGTGATACAATTATCCATGAGAGAGATCAGCTCTATATCATTTCTTCAGAAAAAGGATTTGAAACCATTTTCAAACTGGAGGATCTAAAGAAATCGGAGCTGAACAGGATTACTCTTATCGGAGGGGGCCATATCTCTGCTTATGTGGTCGATGAACTGACAAGTCAGGAAAACAGCAACCTGTCCCTCCTGGGGAAAACCCGCTTAGGCCGCCTATTTAATAAAAAGCAAAAAAAATCTCTTCAAATTATTGAGAAGGACTACGAACGCTGCAAAGAACTGGCAGAACGGTTTCCTCAGATACTGGTGACTCACGCCGATGTGACAGATGACAGTTTTAATGAAGAGGAATTCCTTGCCGGAACTGATCTTATCATCACAGCAACCAACAACCAGGAATTGAATATCATAACCGCAATCTATGCTAAAACACTGGGTGTTGATAAAGCCATGGCCCTGGTGGTAAGAAACAGTTACAGAAATATGGCTCACAACCTGAATGTGGATGTTACAGTCTGTCTGAATGATACTGTGGTCAATTCCATTTTGAAGATCATTCGCAAAGGAAATATTAAAAACGTTCATGCCCTGTCCGGGGGAAAGCTCGAAGTTGTTGAATTTCAGATTGAAGAACACTCTCCCATAGCGGGTAAAAGGATAAACGAACTCAAACTCCCTGAGAACTCTCTCGTCATATTTCTGTCTCATAACGGTCAGGATATTATTCCGACAGGAGATACAGTCATTGGATTCAACGACTATGTTGTCCTTATCCTTGAAAGAGAATCGGTTTCCCGTATCGAAAAGCTTATTTCCGGATGAAATTATGAAAATGAAACTGATTCTTCATGTCCTTGTCATCCTGCTGGCCATAATATCCCTGTTTATGCTGATTCCTGCAGGAATTGCCTTTTTTTATGGAGAAACTGAAAGTCTCAAGGCCTTCCTAATACCCATCCTTGTTCTTATGCCAATAGCCGCAGTTATTTACTTCGCGACCAGGAACAACAGAGATAAGGTCATGAGCCCCAGAGACGGATTTATGCTGGTCAGCCTGGCCTGGATCAGCTCCTCTGCCATGGGAGCCCTGCCTTTTTACCTTTCCGGTGCTATTCCCAATTATACGGACGCCTATTTTGAAACCATGAGCGGCTTTACGACAACAGGAGCTTCCATCCTGACAGCCATTGAAGGTCTTCCCTACTCTATTCTATTCTGGCGGAGTCTGACTCACTGGCTGGGAGGGATGGGAATCGTCGTGCTGACAGTTGCCATTTTCCCCCTCCTCGGGATTGGAGGTCTTCAGCTTCTCAAGGCTGAGGCTCCGGGACCATCGGTTGATAAAATTACTCCCAAGATTGCTCATACGGCTAAAATTCTCTGGTTTATCTACCTTGGTCTGACTGTTCTCGAAACAATGCTCCTCCTCCTGGGAGGGATGAACCTCTTTGATTCTCTGACTCATACTTTTGGAACCATGGCCACCGGGGGATTCAGTCCGAAGAATACAAGCGTCGGTTTTTATAAATCACCTTATATCCATTGGGTGATCACCATATTCATGGTGATGGCCGGGATGAACTTTGCCTTGTATTTCAAACTGTTGACCGGCAGGATCAAAGGCATTCTCATCGATTCAGAAATGAAAGCCTACCTTGGTATTTTTCTGACGGCTTCTCTGGCCATCACAATTTCCCTGTTAAAGACTGATGTTTATGATGGATTTTTTGAGGGTTTACAGTATGCATCCTTTCAAGTGGCCTCGATTCTGACCACCACTGGATTCGCAACCACCGATTATGACCTATGGCCAGCCTTCAGTAAGACCATATTGTTTCTGATGATGTTCATCGGAGGCTGTGCCGGATCTACCGGGGGGGGGATCAAGGTTGTCAGGATAGTGACTCTTTTTAAATTGTCTGTGAGAGAACTGAAAAGGTTGATCTATCCCCGGAGTGTATTCCACCTCTGGTTGAATAAAATGGTTGTCAGAAAAGATATTATTTCTGTGATTACCGGGTTTGTATTTCTTTACATATTTACACTGCTGATAACCACAGTTGTCGTTGCCGCGGGGGGTTATGATATTCTCAGCTCATTTTCAACGGCTCTTGTTACGGTAGGAAATATAGGGCCGGGTTTTAATCTTGTCGGCCCGACGATGAACTATTCCTTCTTTCAGCCCGGCATTAAGTGGTTTCTCAGCCTGGCCATGATGATGGGACGCCTTGAAATTTATACGGTGATGGTACTATTCATACCTCATTTCTGGAAAAAGCTTTAATTA
>NZ_JAQIBL010000076.1 GCF_027859075.1 Oceanispirochaeta sp.
ATTTATAACCCAGAACAATTTGACTGATTCCCAGCCAGATAAGATAAAAACTGAAAACTAATGAGACAAAAACCATTCCGATTGTAGGGAAAATCATGAGGATTAATCCCGTGACAGTACTGATTGCCCCCTGAATCAGTGTATAGAACCAGACATTTCTTAATGTCTGGTTCTGCTCAGCATTTTCTATCTTTCCTTCCATCCTATTCTCCTATTTCAATTCAAGAACACGTTTCATCTTATCCGGTTCAAGGCGGAAAGTAGACCCTTTACCCTCCAGAAAATGATGTTTCTTCAACAGGTGCAGGGATAATGTTGAAATCATTATGGATTCATTCAGACTTATATTGCGTATGACCGTCGTAATTTTTCTTTGAATTCCATCTTCGAAGGGACAGGGGAGATGACCCCTTGCCTCAGTTGTCTGTACAATCCATTTATCCTCAACAGTGATGGGTTCTCCCAATCCGTTTCGTCCCTCTTCCATCATATTCTTAAGAATCTGAACCGCATCATCGATATCGATTCCATGATGCCTCATGAGTTCTTCAGTCTCAACAATCATGTCCTGAATCGGCCTCTTGTCATCTCCCAGGAACCCGTCAGCAGTTATAACACCGGCGGCCATATTTTCCTGAGCTTTTCTCATATTAGGCGACATTTTCATAATGATTCCTCCTCAAATCAGGCAAAGCTGTCATAATAAATTTTTTCTATGGGTATACCATTGTTTGTCATGACATTATTACAGGCATTGATCATTCCGGGGCTACCACACAGGTATCCTTCCAAATCCTTCTCCACCCCGATGGAATCCTTGATAAAACGATCCAGAACATCGGTGATGAGTCCGGTTTCACCGGTCCAGTTGTCTTCTTCCATAGGTTCTGAAAGAGCGGGAACAAAGTGGAACCAGGAATTTTCTTTTTCCAAAGCCCTCATCTCATCCATATAGAACATGTCCCTCAGTGAACGGGCCCCAAAGAAGTACCACACATCCCGGTTTGTCACATTGCTGTCAATCATATCGTGGAGGATGGACTTGAAGGGAGCCATTCCTGATCCACCGGCCACACAGAGCATGATGGAATCTGTGGATGATCTGCGAAAATCACCAAAAGGTCCGATAAGGCCCATCTTATCCCCTTCTTTAAGATTTTCATGAACATAGGTTGTGGCAATCCCTCCGGGTACAAGGCGGATTAAAAGTTCGACCTTATTATGATCCAGCGGCCTGGATGACATGGAATAGGCTCTCTGAGTCGATCCTTTGACCTTGGCGTAGGGAGGAACCACAATTTGCACGTACATTCCCGAGTGAAAGGTAATGCTTTCCTCACCCAGATCAAAGACGACTTCTTTGATATCATAGGTCAGATCTTTGATACTCAGGACGGTTGCATTGAATTGTTTTACATTAAACAATTCTTCGGGAATATGGATGGACAGGTCCGATTTTACCTTGATCTGACAGGCGAGTCGAACATTATCTGCCATTTCCTCTTTTGTCAGATAGGGAGTCTCTGTGGGCAGATGAGGGCCTACATCCGTGGTGACCTGACATTTACAGGCACCGCAGCTTCCTTTCCCTCCACAGGCAGAGGGTAGGAAAATCCCCTTTGTGGATAAAAGAGACAGCAGATGATCTCCTCCATTGACGGTCTCAACTTTTGTTCCCTCATTGATGTCGATCTTACATTCGCCATAATTGTTGACAACCTTGTCTATCAGGGCTATCAGAGCTGCCAGAACGCCTGATATACAGGCAATGGTTAGTGGTGCAATCAAAAAACTCACGATTTCATTCTCCTTGGTTGTTTAAACTCACTGAACAATCAGCATGCCGGAGAATCCGACAAAGGCCATCGCCATGAAACCTATGGTGATTAATGTGATTCCCGGTCCTTCCAGTCCGGCTGGGACGGGAGATTTCTGCAGTTTCTTCTGAATCGCCGCCAGGGCCATGATGGCCAGCCACCATCCAAGACCCGAACCAAGACCGTAAAACAGGGTCTGCAACAGGTCATAGTGTCTGATTTCCACAAAAAGAGCGACACCGAGGATGGCACAATTCACCGTGATCAGAGGCAGAAAAATTCCCAGAGACATATAGAGGGCAGGTGAGACCCGGTCTATCACCATTTCAAGAATCTGTACAGTGGCAGCAATGACAATGATAAAGACGATGTATCGGAGGTATAAAAGCTCCATGGGAATCAGCAGATAATTCAGTATCGCCCAGTTAATAACAGATGTCAGAGTGAGAACTACGGTCACAGCCAGACCCAGGCCGTTGGAAGATTTGATATCCTTGGATATGGAGATGAAGGAACACATTCCCAGAAAGTTGGCCAGGAGAATATTACTGGTGAAAATTGAGGCAAAGAAGAGAACAAAGGGATTAATATCCGGTGTCATTTGGCAACTCCTTTTTTCAGAATTATAGATTTTACTACCCAGAGGAAGGTTCCCAACAGAAAAAAGGCACTGGGTGCCATGACCATGATGGTCCATCTGGTAAAACTTTCGGGAAGGACGGTCATTCCGAAAAGGGTTCCGAATCCCAGGAGTTCCCGGATGAAGGCAATGATCATAAGGACCCACATATATCCCAGACCCGATGTTATGCCATCCCACAAGGAGAGAAGAGGCCCGTTCGCCTGCGCAAAAGTCTCAGCCCGTCCCATGATGATGCAGTTGGTGATAATCAGTCCCACATAAGGCCCCAGGGCTTTGCTTACTTCCGGCAGGTAGGCTCTGAGGAGTATATCCACAATGATGACATAGAACGCTATGATCAGGGTCTGAACAATCATTCTGACTTTGCGGGGAATGAGAGTCTTTAAGATAGAAACAGTCACATTCGTCAAGGCTGTGACAAAGACAAGAGCTATGGTCATTATAAATGTGTTGGTTAGGTTATTTGTTACAGCCAGGGTGGAACAGATACCCAGAATCTGTACAAAGACCGGGTTATTGTGCCATATATTATTTTTCAGAATAGTTGAGGGGCTTGATTCATTCATTTGCTGCTCCTTTCGGTTCTGAAAAGATTCAGTTCTTTATTCACAATCGTCTCCATGGATTTGCTTGTCAGAGAGGCGCCGGTGATTCCATCAACAATAGAATTATTGCTGTCTGTATCTGCAGAACCGCTTCCCTTGGCGACTTTGATTCCATCAGCCCCTATTTTCTCACCCTTGAATTGCTCTTTGAACCACTCTTCATCAATGCGTCCGCCGAGTCCGGGAGTTTCATTATGACTGATGATATCCAGGCCGACGATTCTGTCCAGAGCCCCATCTACGGCAATAATGCCTGTTATGGTTCCCCATAGACCGCTCCCGCTGAAGTATCCTATTAAAACCTCAGTTCCCTCTTTTACAGTTTTCAACCGGTCTCCGGCCTGAGGAACTGTCTCAAATAGCTTTTCATAGGTTGATGCAATATCTCCGGAATCAGAAGGAAGTATATCCAAAGCTTTTAAGACAGATTTTTGTACAGACACAAGGTTGTTCTTCTGGACCAGTTCTTTAGTTGCTCCATCGGCGAGGGATAGGAAAAAGACAAAAAAGAAGGCTACTAAAAAAGTAAAAATGACTGTATATATAATGCCGTTTTTATTCATTTCTTGACTCCTTTCCGGGGAGTGAACCATTCGTCAAACAAGGAAGCAAAGGTATTTCCCATAAGAATTGCGAAACTGGTTCCCTCCGGGAAGAGTGAGAAGACCCGGACAAGACAGGTCACACTCCCTATGAGAATCCCATAAAGGTACTGTGCCTGATTTTTTTTAGGTCCTGTAACAGGGTCGGTCGCCATAAAGACGATGACAAAGAGAACGCTTCCGGAAAACAGAGATTCCAGGGGAGGAAATGAGGAGGAGACCCCCATGAAAAAGAGAGCAGAAGAGAGAGCCAGAAAACTCAGGAGTGTCGATAGGATGATTCTCCAACTGGCTGTCTTTGTGAAAATCAGGTAGACCCCTGCTGCAATGATAAGGATCACCGCGCTTTCTCCCAGTGAACCGGCTCTGATACCGATGATGAGATCTTTCAGCTCTGGTATCACATTTCTGCGCATCAAGCCCAATGGAGTGGCTGTGGAAACAGTATCAACAGCATTCATTCCAAAACGACCGGGTGCCATCCAACCGGTTGTCATAAAGGATGGAAAACTGATGTAAACAAACAAGCGTCCTGCAATGGCAGGATTAAAGATATTCCGGCCGAAGCCTCCAAAGATACACTTCCCGAAGAGGACTCCAAAGATGATCCCCAGGGCCGCGATCCACAAGGGAACCAGAGGCGGCATGGAAAGAGCATAAAGAGAACAGGTCACGAGGACTGCCTCGGATACTTTTTTCCCCCTGGTTTTCATATACAGATATTCTGTTGCTGTTCCTGCCAGGAATACGACAGCATGAATTATCAATGAGCGTAATCCATAAAGGTAGACTGAAAAGATCATAATCGGAATGAGCGAGTAAACAACTCTCCGCATCATGATTTGTTTTTGGAACACAAAGGACCCCCTGAATTTTTTATATTACAAATTAAAATGAGTATATAACCTGTCTGGTATATACTTCCATTTAATCATAGTTTGCATGTGAATATAATTGCAAAAGATTCAATCATTTTTTATCATATAATAGTGGAAATATAATATATGATTCTTTAATATTGAAGAAGGAGACAAACAAAATGTCAAAATACGCTAGAATTCTCGAAATCAAAGATAACCGGGTTATCCTGGGACTCCTTAATGATACAGGTCTGTGTGGAAGCGGGAAATGTGAAGGCTGCAGCTGCTCCACCAAGATACAGACCATGAAATTATCTCTCCCTGAAAACTCACCCCTCACCACCGGGATGGATGTGGAAATGATTGCCCCCAAATCTTTAAAGGCGGACTGGTTTCTCCTCATCGTCCTTCCGGTCTTTTTTATCGTCTTGATCTCACTGTTACCCGGATTTACTGATTGGCAGGTTGATGAGCAAAGCAGGAATCTTTTTGCCCTGGGAGGCGGAATCCTGGGGTTTGCAGGTTCTGCTTTGCTATTGAAACTACTAAGAAAGAATCAGACCATAGAACTTGTTGCCCTTTCCAGGGACGATCAAGTTTGATTCTCATCATGGCAGGCACTGGCATATTTCGACATGTCGACCCAGTCTGCATCCAGCTCTGACTTGGGTATACGGCCTCGTCTATAGAGACCGGGGTTTCCCATATCCAGAAAGGGCTGAATCTTCTCCCAGGACAGTTCTGTCTCTTCGGCGCTGACAAACAGGGTCTGATCTCCCTTGAGGGCGTCTTGAAGGAGTTTCTGGTAGGCATCGGGAATATCACCATTGTAGGAAGAGGAATAACAGAAGTCCATATCCGTGGTGGTGATATCCTTATCACTGCCGGGTATTTTTGTTGAATGATCGATGATGATGGAAGAGTCGGGTTGTATCTGAATCAGTATTTTATTTTTTTCCAGCTCGTTATTCTGATTAAACAGGAGACGGGGAACCTTCTTCAGGGTGATGGCGATACTGGTCATCTTCTCTCCTACAGCCTTCCCGGTTCTGATATAAATAGGAACACCTGTCCACCGAAAGCTGTTAATTTCCAGTTTCATCTCTGCATAGGTCTCTGTTTCTGAATCAGAGGGAATTTTGGGTTCTTTCTGATAACCCTCATACTGTTTTATTTTGCACTCTTTAATCTCAAGGGCCTTCAGAATGGCCATTTTCTGCAGACGGATCTCTTCAGGTTTCAATGAAACAGGGGCTTCCATGGTCAACAGGGCCAGAAGTTGGAAAAGATGATTCTGAATCATGTCCCGGATGATTCCGGAACCGTCAAAATAGTCTCCCCTGGATTCAACCCCCAACTCTTCGAAGGCAGAAATCTGAATGGATTCAATAAAGCCGTTATTCCAGACAGGATAGAATATATTGTTGGCAAAACGGAATACCAGAATATTCTGTATGCTTTCTTTGGCCAGGTAATGATCGATTCTGTAAATTTGTTTTTCCGAGTAAAACTCTTTTAATTTGCTATTCAGTTCCCGGGCACTTTTCAGATCGGTTCCAAAGGGTTTTTCAATGATCAGCCGGACATTCTCCCTGAACCCCTGCTCATAGAGCTGTTCCGCGGTCGAGCCGTAGACTCGGGGTGGAAGAGCCATAAACACGATAATCTGCTCAAATTCCCCCATAGAGAGTATCTTCTCGTAAAGACCTTCCATGCCCTGATGATAGTGAAACTTCTGGCGATAGGGACCGGTCAAACCGATTTTATCCCTGAAACTATCGTCTGTGAATTCAGAACGTCCATTTCCCAGAACACAACAATTTTTCTCGATAATACCCTGCTCATAGAGTTTGACAATGGAGGGTATGAGTTTTCTGTGTGCCAGGTCTCCCGAGGCACCCATGATGACTATTGCTGACTTTTGAATGGACATGCTCTGACTCCCTAGTTACTTTTATTTTGAATTTTAGCCCATGAATCCTTTAATGCGACGGTCCGGTTGAAAACAGGATGTTCTGCACTGTGATCTTTAATATCGGCATTAAAATAACCCTGCCTCAAGAACTGAAATATTTTTCCGGGTTGAACCAGTGCCAGAGAAGGTTCGATAATACAATCGGTTTTTACGATAAGGGAGTCAGGATTGATATAATCTTTATAATCCTTCCCCTCTTCCATGTCATCCATATTCTCCAGAGTAAAAAGATTGTCATACATGCGAACTTCCGCCTTGATGCCCTTCTCTGCCGAAACCCAGTGGAGTGTACCTTTCACCTTTCTGCCATCAGGAGAATCCCCTCCTTTCGTTGCAGGA
>NZ_JAQIBL010000077.1 GCF_027859075.1 Oceanispirochaeta sp.
GGGTTATAAATTGTCATCTCTACAGAAAAACTGGTGGTATCTGCTGATCCGGGGAATTATTATGCTGATTTGCGGGCTTGTTGTTCTCACCTTTCCTATTAGTTTTGCCAAAATTGGAACGGGTGTTCCTCTGGTACTGACCGGATTGTTTCTGATCTTCTATGGTGTACAGGATCTGCTGTCAAAACATTTTCCAGGAAGTGGTTTTCAACACTCATTGGAAAGTATCTTAATGATCATAATGGGTGGTTTGCTTTGTTTTGCACCGGTAGCTTCTGCCATGATCATTTTCAGACTCCTGGGTTTTACAACTTTTGCCGGAGGAGTTCTCATTATACTGAGAGCTCTATACAACAAAAAACACTCCGTCCAAAGTAAAGAAATCTGACAATCAGTCCTGAATCTGAAGAGCCAGGAAGGTTTGATCATCATGCTGCCTGGCATCTTTTGCAAAATCGGCAATGTAAAGCTCCACAGCCGTGATCAAATTCCCGGGGGATTTATCCAGATTTTCGGCTAAAAATCGGAGCAGCTGTTCCACAGACAATTCCTCACCGCTCAGACTCCTCGCTTCGGGGAGTCCATCAGTAAAGAGAAACAGATAATCCTGATCATGCAGGCGGATCAATTTATGCCCGAATTCGGCATTTTTATCCACGCCAATGGGCAATCCCTCCGTATCAAAGCTCCTGAACTGTTTCTCCTTTTTTCTAAATAGATAGAGTGGGTGATGAGCCGCATTGGAATAGGAGAGTTCCTTCTTCTTTTCATCGAGAACAAAAACAGCCATGGTGGCATACTGATCCACACCGATTCTTCCTGAAATATGGTAGTTCAATTCTTTTAAGAGTGTATTTGCTGAACGGTGTCTACTGCATATGGAATGAAGGATTGTCCGGATCATGATCATCAGCATGGAAGCCGGAACTCCTTTCCCTGCCACATCACAGACTGTATAGAGAATTTTGTCTTCATCCAGACGTATGGCATCAAAGTAATCTCCACTGATTCCCCGGGCCGGGCGGGAATGAATCATGGCTCTGCCTATACTGAATTCAGGCATCTGTGAAGGCAGGAGTCTCTTCTGTATGGCTGCAGCAATGTCTATTTCTTTCTGAATTTCCCTGTTTTCAAGAAGAGTCTTATACTTGTTGACATTATCAATAGATTGAGCCGTATAATCGCTATAAGCTTTGATGAATGTAAAGTCCAGATCAGAAAAGAATTTGTCTTTCTGTGTTTTGTAAAAGACTAGCATGCCCATCAACTGTTTTCCCACAATGAGTGGCAAGCTGATCAAGGATGAAATAAAGAGCCATTCATCACTCACAGCATTGTAGGGTAGTCCTTCAGAGTCTACATTGTCCTTGATAAACAGGGGAGTTCCCGTAGTCATTGTGATTCCAAAAACAGGTGTCTCCGCGCTGAGTGGATGAGATTCAAAATACTCTTCCACATTACTCCGGACCATGGAGATTCTTTTATCAAGAGAAAAGGGGGGCGGACAGAAACCTGTTCTGCGGACAAGATTTAATTCACTCCTCTCACTGTCTACGAGGAACAGCATAGCTGCATCAGCATTGATGGAATCCATACCCAGTTCTACAATAGTCTCCTGAAAGGACTCAATATCCGTATCTGTACCGATGGCATTACCGATATCCTGAAGAAGAAACTTCAGTAAATTCAGCCGTTCAGACAAACCTTGTGAAAAGGAATGATATTCCTGAACAAGGACATCAAATTCATCAACATTTTTATGATCCTTTGAAAACTCCAGTGTCCCTTCAGTCATCCTTTCTACCTGACGGTTTGTCTCTTCGACTCTTCTGACAATGCTTCTCGAAAATTGGGAAGAAATAATAAGTGAAATCAAAAGTATGAAAGTGACAGCAGAAATGACGAGAGTAATGCTGTTCCTGATATATTGAGTAACCTCAACCTCCAGTTTTTCCGTTAATGACTCAATACGGAAGTGATAAATATCAAGAGAATGATTCAGAGAAATCTGAAAGTCTCTAATCAATTCAATCTGTTTCATGGCAGATTTATCATTTATTTTTGATTTGGAAAGATACAGGTCATATAAACCTGCATCAGTTCCATCAATAGCCAGATCAGATCCAGTAAATTTATTCAGTTCCAAAATGTAGGGATTGATTGTCAAGCTATAAATATCACTCCATTGGGTCCACCTGGATTCCATCATCTTTTGAAATACTGGACTCAACCGCCTGATAAGTTTTGATTTAAAAACATTATCAATACCCTTATGGACAGCAATTAAATCGTTCATCCAGTAGTCAATCGCAATTTTGGGATATTTTTTGTCTGTATATAGGAGGAGATTTCTATCTGTAAAACGGGATAGGGATATATTGAGTTCTTCGCAGCTCTGCTGAAAGTTTTTGATTTTGTATACAGTCGTAAATCTTGAAAAAAGAAAGATAGAAGACAGTAAAAATCCTATGATAAGGATAAAACTTGTCAATCCGAGTCTCGTCTGGATTTTCATTTGGCAGCTCCCTTATACCTGGCGATGAACAGGGTGCGGTCATCCCTTTGACCGACATTTCGTTCAAAGAAACTAAGGTCCTTATTAATGGCATCCTGCAGCCAGTCTACAGAGCGGTCAGAATATTTTTTTAGAATATTCTGGGGATGATTCCATCCATAAAGCTGATTCATTTCATTCCTTGTATTGTGGAACCCATCGGTCATGAGCAAAAGAAACATATCTTGCCTGAGTGATCCTTTAACAGATATGAATTTGCCGGCACTCTTCTGTTGTGCTGTGATCAGTTTCAGTGTGTCAGATTTTTTATCGAAAAGGATCATTTTCTGTCCTGAGGTTCCACAGTAGTGAAATAACTTATTATTAGGTTCCACTAGACAGAGGCTAATCTTCAATTTGGTATCCATCCCTGTTGTTTCATGAAAATTATCAAGAATAGTATTCAGCATTTCAGCCGGTTCCTGATCTGCCTTGACCAGGATACGAACCAAGGTTCTTAAAATGACCAGAAGCATGGATGAAGCAATCCCTTTTTCTTCAACTTCCGCCAGGCAGAAGAGCCATCTCTCCTTACCAAGAGGGAAAAAGTCATAGATTTCCCCACTGATTCCCTTCTGTGTATAAGTCTTAACTGTCAAATCAAAACCATTGACCCGGGGCAGATTGGGAGGCAGAAGGCTCTTCTGGATATCTGAAGCAATTTCCATTTCACGGTTCAATCCCGAAGATTTGAGCAGCTCCGTATATTGCGCCAGGTTATTCAAAGTTACAGCACTGAATTCGACAAAGGATTGAATGTTACTGTAATCCATATCAGAAAAGTGTGTTTTTTCAGTGTTTTTTTGGAGACACAGGAGAGCAATAACGTTTTTTTCAGAAATGAGTGGGAGAATAAGACAGGAGGATATGTAGTCTCGATCAAATATGCCTCTTACAGGGATCAGATTCTGCCCCTCCAGACTGCGTAGAAACAGGGGTTCTCCCGAAAGTACAAATATTCCGATGATCGTTTTTCCAAAGGGAATCGATTCATTGTACTCCTCCTCATAAGGAATGGCAAAGGAACTGCTTTTCAATCTGCAAATGACCTGCCGCCTCTCATAATCAGGAATATAGAGAGCCCCCGAATCAGCATGTGTATTTTCAATGGCCAAATCCAGGATTGACTGCTCAAGGGTCAGAGCATCGGCTTCGGAGGAAAGGGATTGTCCCATATTGTGAATAATACTTCCAATATTATTTAACTTCTGCCAAATTGTTTCGGTCAAGAGATTAAAGTTTTGCCCGATAGTAGCCAATTCATCCTTTGATTCAATATGGATTCTGGTGAGCAGGTCTCCTGATGATATTTTTAGAATACCCATACTGACATGATTTAGTGTATTGATCAGGTTTCTATAAATACTGACAATAATAATGATGGAAAGAAGCAGTCCAAGAAAAACAGTAATTCCGGTGAGGAGAATGATAGATTTAATTTGTCCCTGAACTTCTGTGATGATATCTAGGGTGATTGATACAAAAGAGTCTGTAAGCGGTCTATGCCAGAGTATAAATGTTCTTATCTCTTCCTCAATTTTGACCATTGAGGCATAAAGAAGTTTATCCTGGTTTCCCTGCTCCAACATATCCTGAACTTCCAGCACAAGGGTCGTCTCATACAAATGAGGACGGACTTTTGAAAGCTCATCTGAAATATTCTGAAAGTAGGACTCAAAATTTCGTTCCTTATACATATCCC
The DNA here is from genome assembly GCF_027859075.1 of Oceanispirochaeta sp. Lineage (NCBI taxonomy): Bacteria > Pseudomonadati > Spirochaetota > Spirochaetia > Spirochaetales > Spirochaetaceae > Oceanispirochaeta > Oceanispirochaeta sp. The sequence continues at coordinate 4,257 of NZ_JAQIBL010000077.1, forward strand.
GAATCTTAATGATTCGATTGATTGTTTCTTGATTTAAATACTGCAGGTTTTCATTTGCTGAAAAATCGTCCAAGCCTTTCTGAACATCTTTACCGGCCCATCCCAGGGTGTGAGTGGGGGCCTCAGTGGAATTCAATACAACCCTATTGGCATACTCCAGATTCAGAAGAAGGTTCCTTACAGAACTGGCTTCCCTTTGCAGGTCTTTTAAATCCAGGAGTCTAAAGGAGGTTATGATAAAAATCGAAAAAATAAGAATAAAGAGTAGAAAGACCGAGACATTGATTAAAAATAGTTTATTTCGAATTCTCATGATAGTGGCATCTCTTTGTGAATGAAGTGTAAATCACATTACCATACCTGACCTTGATTTTGCCAGTTCTTTTTATGATTTGTCAGCGTCTTCCCTGCATCTGAATACAGTTTTCCGGGCAATAAGCTTTACTTTGTTAAAAGGGATTGCCATAATTATCCAATGACATTTAGATACACTCAACACAAAACCCTGATCATCCTGTTTTTCCTGGTCAGTTTGAATTCCTGCGGAATAAAAACGATGGATTCTGTCTCTGATTCACAGCTCCTGCTGGGAACTTCCTGTTTCATAACTATTTTCAGTATGGATGGAGAAAACAGCCCCGAATATGCCATTGAAAGAGGTTTTGCAACAATATTGGAGATGGAAAACCGCCTGAGCACCAATATAAAGAGCAGTGAGATATCCACTCTTAACAAGCTTAAAACAGGCTCACTCACTCCGGATACTCTTTTTATTATGAAAGAGGCACTGAAAATAGCCTCTCTTTCTTCGGGCCGCTTTGATCCATCTATTGGTTCTCTTGTGTCCCTTTGGGGAATAGGAACAGATTCTCAGAGAGTGCCTTCCACCCAGGAAATCAAGAAGGCCCTTCAGTCTGTAGACTACAAGACCATTCAGGTGAAAGGAAATACGATCAGCCTCCAGAAAGAGGGGATGATGATTGATCTGGGAGGAATTGCCAAAGGACATGCCGCAGATCTGGTTAAAAAGGAATTAATTAAGGCAGGAGTCACATCGGCTATCATCAACCTGGGCGGGAATGTTCAACTCCTTGGAAAAAAAACAGACGGGTCATCCTGGAAAATAGGCATACAGAATCCCGAGGATCTACGGGGGCAGTACATCGGAATTCTGGAAACAAAAGACAGCGCTGTAGTCACCTCGGGTATTTACGAACGATTTTTCATTGAAGATGGAGTACATTACCACCATATATTAGATTCTGAGACTGGATATCCTGTTAATAATGGAATTCAAAGCCTGACGGTCATCACCGGCAACAGCCTCTGGGCTGATGGATTATCAACAGCCCTTTTTTCATTAGGAATGAAAGACGCCATGATCTATGCCGAAAACCATCCTGATATTGAAATCATTATCATTGACAGTGAAAATCAGATTCACCTCAGTTCTCACATCAAAGAGAACTTCAAACTGACAAATAGGGCAGATTTTACCTACTCTCCCTGATCCTTATCTTTCCGGGTGATGAGGATTAGATTCTTCGCCTTATGGTCATAAGGATCTTTTTCGAAACTGCCATATATTTCTATTGTTGAAAATCCTGCTTTCCACAGCATTGCGGCCATTTCAGAGGCAGAAAAAATTCTGTGAGAAAAACTGTATTCTGTCATTTTATCATCTTTATAAAATAGCCACCGATTGCATAGTTCCGTCCAGTTCAAATCGACAGAATATTCAAGCATTATTTTTATACCCTCCCGTTCAAACCATGTCCGCTCCTCAAAGTCCCTGGCCAGAATCTCTTTCCCAGTCATTTCCATGAAAAGAGTCCCTCCCGGTTTTAAGGCACTATTAAGTTTTCTCAACAGTTCAAGATCATCATCAGGGTCTTCAAAGTAACCGAAGGAGGTAAACATATTGATGATGGCATCAAATTTATTTTCATAATCGATGGTTCTGGCATCCTTATGAATGAAATCCACCTCCAGTGATCTGCGGCTGGCTTCTTCTCTTGCTAGATCAAGATAGCCCTGTGACAAATCCAAACCGCTGACCTTGCAGCCTCTCTCGGCCAACTCCAGGGAATGACGTCCTAAACCACAGCAGCAGTCAAAAACCAGGTCATTCTGTTTCAGACTGCAGAGGTTGATAATCTGTTCAACCTCATAGGCAGAGTTCTTCATCCTCTGGGCATCAAACATAATGGGACCATATGTTTTCCAGAACCATTCATCTGAAAACCAGGAATTCTTTTTTTTCTCCATTAAAACTCCAAATTGGATTATTTTTTGTTACAATTAAGTTATTGTGTTGATATTAAGATAAGTTAAACATAGATAATTTTACCATAATTGAGTTTGCTTATGATAGATGTATATAGAAGGCAGGAGATGACTGTGAACAATCGGATTAAAAAAACTACGATACTCTTATGGATGGCAATGTTTCTTACATTTTCCATTGCGGCGGATTCCTCGGGAGAATTGGCATACCCCCTCTATTCACCTCTGTTTCTAGGAAGCGGAGCCTCGGTCACCAGAATGGATTCGCCTCAGGCGGCCAGTATAAATCCTGCGGCATCCGCTAATGTTCAAAGGGTAATTCTGGATTTAAACTACATTAATTTGTCCGGATGGGAAGAATCAGGCATGGGTCATGCCGTCAACACAGCCTTGGCCTATCCTTCAAAATATGGAGTATTTACAGGCGCTCTTCATTTCCTGACAACTGAGGCTCTGAATGCACCCTCAATGGATTTCGGGACATTTGGTTCTGTGAATGCCGCTTTTTCAAAAGAAATCTACAAAGACTTTTACACTGGATTCAGTCTTAGTTCTGCCCTGGGAACAGACATGGACTGGGGTGCGGGTTTAAATATAGGATTTATTCATAAACCGGGAACCATCGGTAAAATGAAAAACTTCCGATGGGCCGGATCATTCAATCAGATTGGTAAAGGATACGGCAGTGTAAAAAGTGGAACATACCTGAATGCTGTTCCTAATAATTTGACCCTCCAATTGGGAGCTGGTTTTGATATCATCGATAAAAAAGATTTTACCTGGGCTATCAATGGTGACATTGCCCTGCCTACTTTTTCTGATGTAAAAGTGGAACTGGGACAGACTATTACAATCCAGAAAAATTTGAGTATTGCCACATCTTCTTCCGTGATACTCTCAGATTCGATTGAGGGGAACTACCAGACCCTCATACCCTCAATAGGCATCAGTTATAACTACTCATTCAAGCCGAAGGGAGAAGAAAAGACTCGGAAGCAAACCAGTGAGATTGAATTTCAAGCCTCCGGAGCACCACTGTACAATGGAGTTGTCGCCATTGGAGCTGGTGCCACCATACCTTTTGGTGTGAGAGATACCAATCCGCCGGAGATAAGCTATGATTATAAAGATCCGATTTATATATCACCCAATTTAAATGGTGTTCAGGATGAACTGGATTTCCCCTACAGCGTGAAGGATGAGCGCTATATCATGGGCTATACATTCTCTGTTTATAATGAGGATGGAACTCTGGTTAAAGAATTCAAAAATAAGGACGAACGTCCTGAAAATGAGAGTTTTAAAAATATTTTTGACAGGTTGTTTGCTGCTAAAAATGGAACAGGACTCCCCGAGACTTTCCGTTGGGATGGTGTCATGGAGAGTGGAGAAATTGCTCCCGATGGAACTTACAGCGTTCAAATGTCTTTCAGGGATGATAATGACAACCAATCAGAATCAGAAAAAATGACCGTTGTATTAGATACGGTTCCTCCTGTAATCAGCCTGGAAAAACCCCAGGGTACGGGACTGATATTCTCTCCCGACGGTGATGGGAATAAAGAAAAACTGTTCATCAAACAGAATGGATCCTCTGAAAATCTCTGGACAGCTGCTATCAGGAACCTCGATGGAAGTGTCGTTAAAAGCATAAAGATTGAAAGCAACTCACCCGAATCTTTTTATTGGGATGGAACGGATGACCAGGGAATCATTGTTCCTGATGGTGTTTACAGCTATGAAATTGAGTCTACCGACCCTTCAGGAAATCATGTATCAGAAAAACTTGAGAATATTCTTGTCAACACAGAACAGCCCCCTGTCAATCTGACCATCGACAACGCCTGGCTCAGTCCTGGAAATACTGATGGAATTGACACAATCAATTTCGGTCCTGTCATTCCTGTGACTTCCGGCATCATAGAGTGGGAACTCCAGGTGCAGGACATGCAGGGTAAAAGCTTCTGGAGCTACAACAATAGAAGATTAGGCATCCTGGAAGTACCAAAAATTATTAATTATACGGGAGATGCCGGGGTAAACGGCCGACTGGCAGAAGGAAGATACAGAGGATATCTAACCATTCAGTACCAGAATGGTTATACTCCAGAGGCCTATTCTCCCGGATTTACTGTGGATACAAGTGCGCCGATCGGCCGGGTCAGCGGAGATCAGATACTCTCTCCTGATGGAGACGGATTTAAAGACACCCTGACTCTTTCACTGGATACATCTGAAGAGGATTATTGGGAAGGTTTTATACGTAGCAGTAAGAATGAAACCGTAAAATCCTATTTCTGGAGAGGAAAAGCAGACCCTCAGATAGTCTGGGACGGCAGAGATCAGGAAGGACGGTCTGTTCCTGATGGGAAATACAACTTTTATCTCGAAGCCTTTGATAAGGCCGGGAACAGAGGGATTTCTCCTGCTCATAGTTTCTCACTGGATACAAGAGAGATGTCTGCGAAGATTTCAGTCAGTGAAGATGCTTTTTCTCCTGATAATAATGGAGTCAAGGATGAAGTCACATTCTTTACTGTCATTGATAATCCGGAAACTGTAGAATCATGGACATTGAAGGTCCTTTCGGAACGAGACAAGTCCACAGTAAAAACCTGGAAAGGATCTGGAAAAGCAGCCCTGACATATACCTGGAAGGGAGAAGGGGACAGTGGAGGAAAAGTCGTAGATGGGACCTATAAGGCAGAGTTGACACTGGTCTATCAAAAGGGTGACCGTCCTGTTGTCCAAACGACACTATTTGAAAAAGACACTGTGCCACCCGTTCTGAATGTTCAGTCAGATAAGACCCTCTTTTCTCCTGATAATGATGGATTGGGGGATTCTATTCTGATCAGGCAGAGTTCTTCTCAAGAAGCTGAAATTACAGCCCGGATGATGGATGATGCAGGGAATACAATAAGATCCTGGTTCTGGAAAAACAGGCCGGAGGATCTGAACTGGGACGGCAAGGATGAAAACGGCAATATTGTTCCCGATGGGCTCTATCAGTATAAGTTGAGCTCCTCTGATGCCGCCGGGAACAGCAGTGAAATCAGTTTGAATAATATTGAAATTGTTACGGCGGGCACAGCTGTTTACCTGACCGCTAAAAGTTCCTTATTTTCTCCTCTGTCAGAACAATTCAGCTCTCAGGATTTTACGGTCTATGTAACCAACAAGAAGGGGATTGAGAAATGGACTCTGAAAATAAAGGATTCTGAAAACACTGTCGTTAAGACTATCAGTGGTAGGGCTGTGACTCCCCCTCTGTTGACCTGGGATGGGCGCAGTGATAGCGGAAGTCTTCTTGAAGGAAGCTTCACAGCTGAGCTTCAGCTTGTTTACAGTAAAGGAAACAAGCCAGTGGCTCTCAGCCGTGAGTTTTTACTGGACAATAGTGCTCCCCTGGTAGGCATTGAACTTTCACCTGTCCCATTTTCACCGGATGATGATAATGTGGATGACGAGCTGAAGATTGGATTGAGTGTTCGGGACCTGTCTCCCATAAGGGACTGGGAGATGACGATACGGGACCCTAAGGGAAAAGAATTCATAACATTCGGCGGCAGGGGACGTCCCTCTGAAAGAATCATCTGGGATGGACGATCCCGTCAGGGGGAGCTGGTTCAGTCGGCAGAAGATTATCCCTATGAAATCAGGGTTACAGATTTCCTGGGTCATTCCACAGCAGAAAAAGGGTTAATTCCCGTAGATATTCTGGTGATCCGTGAGGGAAATCAACTGAAAGTCAGAATTTCCAACATCACCTTTCAACCCTATAAAGCGGCTCTTGTTTCAGAAGGAGATCATGGTAATAAGAATAGGGAAGTACTGAAACGCCTGTCGGAAGTCCTTAAAAAATACGGATCCTATGGTATTGTTATTGAAGGTCACGCTGTGAGTGAGTATTATAACAACCCTGTCCGGGCTGCCAGAGAAGAAAAAGAAGAACTCCAGCCCCTTTCACTGTCACGCGCAGTCACTGTGAAAGAATACCTGAATACACAGGGCATACAGGAATCAAGAATGAATGTCATCGGTAAGGGAGGGACTGAACCTGTCGTACCCCACAGTGACTTGGAGAACAGATGGAAAAACAGGAGAGTCGAATTCATCCTGATAAAATGACCCAATACAATCTATTTGCAGCCTGCCCCTTATACTTAGAAGACCTTCTGGAAGAGGAAGTGATTCAATGGGGCGGCTGTATAGAAAAAAGGACGACCGGAGGTCTGTCTTTTACAGCCACATTGGAGTCTATCTATAAATTTTGTCTTCATACCCGTGTTGCTGGACACCTTCTCCTGCTCCTTCATGAGTTTAATCTGACAGAGCAGCTGGATTCCATAAGCAAGGAAGCCATGAGCTTCCCCTGGGATACCATAATGGCTCCGGATGCCACCTTTTCCTGTAGAGCCTCTGCCAAAGGGCGGGGGAACATTAACCAGCAACTGGCTACTCTGAAACTGAAAGACGGTGTCGCAGACTACTGGAGGGAAAAAACAGGGAGCCGTCCTGATGTTGACCGGCAGAATCCGGATATCAAGGTACAGGTTCATGTTCAAGACTCTATCAAGGGGCAGATCTATCTAGATCTTTCAGGAGAAAGCCTTTCAAACAGAGGATACAGATTGGATTCATCCATGGCAGCCTTAAGAGAAAATACGGCGGCAGGACTGCTTCTCCGTTCAGGTTGGAAGACTTTCAGCCGGGAAAAAGCCATCCTCATCGATCCCATGTGCGGCAGCGGTACCCTTCTTGTTGAAGCAGCCATGATCGCAGCAGATCTGCCGGCAAATCTCTATAGAAACCATTATGGTTTTATGAACTGGAAATCCCATGATCAGGATCTTTGGGAAGAGATCACCGATCAGGCGGAAGAAGAGTGGAATAAAGGGTTGGAAAACCTTCCGAGAATAACGGGCTATGATATCGATAAAAAGGCGATTGCTTCGGCCACTGAGAATGTAAAAAGAGCTGGTCTTGAAAAATATATTCATGTAGAAAAGAGGTCACTGGAAGAGTTTTCTCTGACAGAAGCACAAATATCCGCTCCTAAAGGTTTAATTGTTACCAATCCGCCCTACGGTGTGAGACTCGGTGAAAAAAATGAAATCTACTCCCTTTACCGGAATATAGGAGATATGGCCAGAGATCCTCAATTAAAAGGGTGGAATCTTACGGTCATTTCAAATGATAATTCTCTCCTCAAGGCGATTGGTCTGCGCCATAGCCGGGAAAACAAAATCATGAATGGAGCTCTCTCCTGTTTTATCTATCATTATGAATTATTCGGAAGTGAGAAAAAAAAGAAAGACCTGGATACGAATCATCAACCGGAAGAACAGAAACTGAGCAATGAAGGAATTCAGTTCCAGAACAGGCTTATAAAAAGAAAAAAACACCTCGGGAAGTGGTTAAAAAGAGAAGAAATCAGTTGTTATAGACTCTATGATGTGGATTTGCCCAATTTTAATTTTGCCATTGATGTCTATGAAAACAAATGGATTCATATACAGGAGTATAAGCCTCCTGTCACCGTTGATATGGTAAGATCTGAAGAGCGGACAAAAGAAGCCCTTACCATATTGAAGGATCTTTTTTCACTGCAGAGTAACCTAATCTTCCTGAAGCAGAGACGCAGACAAAAAGGCCAGGACCAGTATCGTCCCCTAGGATCACAGGGAGAACGTTTTCTGATTCGGGAATGGGGCCAAAGAATCTGGGTAAATTTTACGGATTACCTGGATACTGGAATATTCCTTGACCATAGGAATATTCGCCGGTACCTGCTGGAAAACAGCTCCGGAAAATCAATGCTAAACCTTTTTGCCTATACCTGTACAGCCAGTTTGATGGCTGCAGCTGGAGGAGCCTCCAAGGTTGTCTCTGTTGACAGCTCCAAAACATATCTTGCCTGGGGCCGTGATAACTTCAGCCTGAACAGCTTGAGAAGCCCATCATTTATTTTTGATCAATCTGACAGCTTTAAATGGTTAAGGTCAAATACTGGTTTTTTCGATATAATCTTTCTGGACCCTCCCACATTTTCAAACTCGAAATCCAGAACTTCTGTTTTTGATATCCAGAATGATCATTGTGCTCTGATTCATCTATGCATGAAGAAACTGAATAAAGATGGTTTATTGATTTTCTCGAACAACTACAGACAATTTGAAATGGATAAGGAAATCCTTGATGAATATAACATTTCCGAAGAGACAAAGTGGACGGATTCAGAAGATTTTCAAAAGAAAAAGTCTGGCCACCGCTGTTGGTTTATCCGCATTAAATAAACAGAATGGAATTGTATAACTGAAAATCTGCGTATATTATGTATGTATGTTTTGGAGAAGAATTATTACATCTGTTATGTTCGCTCTGGGGATCGCCCTCATTTTACGCAGTCTTCTTAATATAATACCGATATTAAGAAACAGAAAAAAAAATGAGGATACAGAGGATGAATGAAGATTCTGTAAACGAGGAAACCTCAAAGCTTCCTTCGGTGTTCCAGATGGATTTGCAGAAAAGAGAAGAATTTCTCTCTCAGGTCGGTAGTTTCACCCAGGAGCAACGAAGGATCTTTCACAGGATCTGCGATTTTTATGATCCTGTTCTTGATTACAATCGATTTGTTCTTCATGCAGGAAAAGACATTCTTTTTGCAAACAACCAGATCGAAATAATGATGAGGAAAATCAAGAATGCCCACTATGGTCTGCTAAAGTTCCGCTTGATTGATGGAGAACTCAAAGCAGATAAAATTATCGTGACCAACAGAGATTCCCGAGAATTTTACATCAACCTGATTGAAGACGAAATTCAAAGAAATCTAATGGATGATTCACGGTCATTTCTGAAACTCCCGGACCTGGAAGAACAAAACCAGAGAGTACCCTTTGATTTTGTGGATACAATGCATCCTGAATCACTAAGCCCATCTTTTATCAAACTCAATAAGAATGAAGCCCGAATTTATACCATGCCTCTCAAGACGGGAGCCCCCTTGCTGGCAACATCAGGATCTTTGGGAGACTTGATTGAGCTCAGTCAGATCCGCATCAAATCTTATCTGAACAATACTTCCTTCATATCGATTATCTCCCGATATATGAATATAAAAATCAGTGATATTCAGAGGCAGCTGAGTGGCAAGGATCGATCCTTTTGGCTCAATCTGGCGACTAATATATTTCAAAATAAAGAGGACCTTCAATTACGCCTCAAGCACCTGGAAGACACTCTGTTTCAAGGGAGTGAAATTATTTTTCACTATTATACAAATTGTTTAAAGGAAGAAAAGCAGGAAAGAGAGGACAATGCTGCCAAGTATGCGGCCCTGGATGAAGTGTGCATGGAGATTCTTCAAAAAGAAAACTTTCTTATCACAGATGAAGATCTGATCAAGATATTGGAACCCTATGCAAAAAAATGGGAGGGATTTAAAGAGTATTTTTTTGAATCGGCAGTCAAGATGAATAATAAAATCGGCCTTCCTCTCATATTGAATATGGATGCACATTATATTCACAGGGACCATGTTTATCCTTTTTTCCGCTCTGAACTCTCCATTCAATCCAAGGAATTGAAGTTATATTATATTCAGCTTATGGAAAGGATGCTCCGAACCGGGAACAAAGATAGAATAACCGTTTTTTATACAAGAGAGACATTCAAAGAAGACGTCATGGATATGATCAGAAAAGAGGCCCCGATTCTTGCTGAATTTCTGATCAAACCAAAAATTGTATCCGAAGGGATTGTTCATTACTTCAAGAATCTAAAAAAAGTCCGGGATGTAAATAAAATCAAGGATTTCATGAATAATTTTTTTGATCAGGGCATCATCCGTTTTAAAGATACAGATTTTCTACTCAATCTTTACCTTCTTGAAATTTTTGATGAAGCCTATAAATTTCTTTCCTGGTGGAAAAAAATGGTTCTTCGTCTTTCCGGCAGGAAAGATAGTTTTATTAATCAATTTTCCGGACTTTCAAGTAAAGAAGATTTGCCTCCTCTCAATATGATGAACCCAAAGAAGTCAATTTCTAAAAGATCACTCGATTCCTACCAAAGGATAGGCAAAACCCGCAAAAATGATAAATCAAAAAACGATGGACAGACCAGACGAAAAAACCAGGACCTCTCCCAGAAAATGTATAGTGTAAAACAAAGGGAAAAGGCCTGGCTTGAGTTTGAAGATGCTTTTCATAGGAAGAATCAATAATATACGCATTTTTCAATCTGATCTGTTCTATAATTTGATGTATGAAGAATCTTGAAATCTTTAAAATAGAAAATCTTTTTCATTATACCGAATATGACAAGGAGCTGGCATCTCAAATGATGCAAATGGCCATTGTTGATATTCCGGTCTTCTTTAAGAGTGCAGAAGAGAGTTTGATTCAAAAAAAAAATGAAGCAGCCCGGCGATTACTTCATAAAATTAAAGGCATCGCCGGTGTGATCGGAGCAGAAAGAATACACTCTTTGAGTCAGGACTGCGAAGCATCACTTCAAGCACAATCAGACGATGACAATATCACAATATTGATAAATATCCTTAAAACTGAAATAGAACTATTCTGCCACACTGATGAAGTGAATGATGTTGCAGGATTAGCATGATCGAACACAAAAATCATAAATTGAACCGGAATGAAATTATTCTTCACCCGGGTGACTATTTCTCTTCCCATGAAAGGATCATCATATCGACAATTCTGGGATCCTGTATTTCAGTGGCTCTCATCGACAGTGAGAATAAATGGGGAGGTATGAACCATTTCCTTCTTCCCCGGATGTCCGTGAATAACCCCGATAACATCCTAAAAGATAAAAATGCACGCTATGGTGTTCATGCAATGGAGTTACTCATTAATGACCTTTTGAAAATGGGATCCAGGAAGAATCATTTGGTTGCCAAAGTGTTTGGAGGCGGATCTGTCCTGAATTTCGACTCCCCTGATAAAAAAAACATAGGTTTTTTCAACATACAGTTTATATTTCAATTTTTGACAAATGAGAGGATTCCTGTGACTGCATCGGATACAGGGGAATATTGCGGCAGAAAAGTTCTCTTCTTTCCTGACACAGGTAAGGTTCTGGTAAAGAAACTGCAGTCCAGTAAAGTGATATCTGATATTAAGAAAGAGGAGATGAAAGCAGCAATTTATTTGAATAAGAAAAAAGAGGAGCAGAAAATCATTCTTTTTTGAAGAATTTCAAGTATCATTTATATAGGTATTATAAAATTTTCTAGAATTGAAGATAAGAAAAGAAAATGATAGACTTTATTTGGTAGATGCACTGAATGTCTAGATTATCTGGGAAGTTCAGGACACTGACTAAAGTACCTCAGTTTCCTGAATATAAGTAAAATTTTGACCATCAGTGAAATAAGTAATGTTACAGCATAGAAATAAAGCAGAATAAGGGTACAGGTATGAAAAAAATTCTAATTGTTGATGATTCACGTACTGTTCGAGAAAGTCTAAAGTTCTTCCTTACAGAGGGAGGATATGAGGTCATTGAAGGAACTGATGGTCAGGATGCACTTAATGTAGTAACGGGTCAGAACTGTGACCTGGTCATTACAGATGTAAATATGCCGAATATGGATGGCCTGACTCTCATATCCAAATTACGGCAGATGAAGGAATTCAAATTTACTCCTATTCTGGTTCTTACCACGGAATCTCAACAGAGCATCATGGAAAAAGGCAAAGAATTGGGCGCAACCGGATGGATTGTAAAACCCTTTGATAACGAAAAGGTCATGGGAGTCATCAGGAAGGTCCTGGGAGATTGAATATGGCTGAGGAAAAAAACAAAACTGTTCAATTCAAAGGTAATCTTGATATACGGCAAGCCGAATCGATGCATGATATTCTAAAAAAATACCGCTCTGGAAGCATAGAGCTGATTCTGGATTTAAGCGGAGCCGAAGATATTGATTTTGCAATTATTCAGCTGCTTTACAGTTTTAAAGTATCTCTGAAAGAAGACAAAAGAAAAGTGTTACTCAAAGGTATGAACCAGAAAATTGCAGACAAAATCAAACTATGCGATTTTCATGATCTTCTGTTGAGGAGCTGAAAAAAATGAGTTCAATGAATCAATTTAAAGAAACCTTCAAGGAAGAAGCCTATGAGCTCCTAGGCAGTCTTGAAGATCTTTTAATGGATCTGGAAGACGATCCCAAAAATCCAGATGCCATATCCGCAGTATTCCGGGCTATTCATACGATCAAAGGCTCTGCCTCCATGTTTGACTTTAACGGTATTGCGTCCTTCTCTCATGTGGTCGAAACTGTTCTTGATGGTGTTCGGGAAGGCGAGGTGAATGTTACTAAGAAGCTTATTGATCTGACTCTTTTAAGCCGGGACCATATCCTATCCATGCTGAATGCAGAAGATGATTCAACTCCGGAATTTGAAGCCGTTTCTCAGGATATTGTACTAAAGATGAAAAAACTTACCGTGGATACGATTGATGCAGAAACAGTTAAAATCCAGGAAAAAAATACAGCGGATGATGAAACCAAAAAGACAGTATCAATCTACAGGATTCAGTTTGCTCCTGATGAAAATATATTTCTATCTGGTACTAATCTGCTCTCATTGCTCAATGAACTACGGCAGATGGGTGAGTTTGCCTGCATCTGTTACAACGATGACATCCCCGAGTTTGATTTTTTTAATCCAGAGCTCTGCTATGTAAAATGGGACATTTATCTAACGACGAAACACAGTATTAACGATGTCAAAGATGTGTTTATATTCCTGGACTCCAGATCAAAAATTAATGTGGCTCTGATCTCTGACTGGCAGAATATGCTGGCTGATGACAGTAACCCCAAACTGGGAGAGATTCTGGTAGAGAAGGGGCTTATCAAATCTTCGGATCTGGACACGATTCTGGATTCACGTAAGAAAATAGGTGAACTCCTTATTGAAAAAGGAATGGTTTCTACTTCTGATGTTAAATCAGCTCTGGAAGAACAAAAAGTATCCAATTCAATAAAACAGAACCTCAATTCAGGAAGTACTTCCAGCATACGTGTAAAGAGTGAAAAACTGGATAGCCTTGTTGATTCTGTTGGGGAACTTGTGACGGCCCAGGCAAGACTTTCTCAGCTGGCAGCGCAGGAAAAATCGGCAACGCTCATATCTCTGGCAGAACAGATAGAGAGGCTCACTTCAGATCTTCGGGACAACACAATGAGTCTCCGTATGATACCCATCGGCACAACCTTTTCTCGTTTTAAAAGACTCGTTCGGGACTTGTCTTCCAGCCTGAATAAGAATATTCAACTGGTAACCAGAGGAGGTGATACGGAGCTGGATAAAAATGTAATTGAGAAACTGAATGACCCGCTTATTCATTTGATAAGAAATTCCATTGATCATGGCATAGAATCTCCAGATGAGAGAGAAAAATCCGGGAAAGAAGGGACTGGAACCATCACCCTGGATGCTCATTATACCGGTGCAAACGTACAGCTTCAGATCAGAGATGATGGTCATGGACTGAATAAAGAAGCCATACTTAAAAAAGCTATTAAAAAGAATCTGATTCCGCAGGATGCTCTTCTCAGTGATGAAGAAATCTACAACCTAATTTTTTTGCCCGGTTTTTCAACCGCTCAGAGTGTGACAAGTGTCAGTGGACGGGGTGTGGGTATGGATGTCGTCAGAAAACAGATTGATGCCTTAAACGGCTCTATTTATATTAAGAGTGAATCCGGGAAAGGAACAGAATTTTCATTGCATCTTCCCTTCACACTGGCCATCATCGAAGGACTCCTGGTGAGCATTGGTGATGAAAAATACATTTTTCCCCTCTCCATGGTACAGGCCTGTATGGAATTAAGTTCTGAAGAGAGAAACTCTCATGGAAAAAAAAGGCTCACAGAATTCAGGGATTCTGTAATCCCTTATATTAGACTCAGGGAACTTTTTGTATATGACGGTGAATTACCCGACCGGGAGCATCTGGTTGTCATTCAGACTGAAAATAATCTGACCGGGTTTGTTGTTGATGAAGTCATCGGAGATCATCAGACAGTCATTAAAAACATGGGAAAACTGTATAAAAGTATCAATTACATTACAGGAGCAACCATTCTGGGTGACGGAAATATTGCCCTGATCCTGGATGTAAACCGCCTGGCTATTCTCGCCAGAAAAGAGAATTAATCTGAATGACAACTCTGGAAAGACCCAACCTAAACGACCGGGAATTTAAAAAACTGAGTCAATTTATTGAAAAAGAACTTGGCATTAGAATGCCTGAAATAAAACGGGTGATGCTTGAATCCAGACTTCACAAACGGTTGAGGGCTCTTTCATTGAATAATTTTGAGGAGTATTGTGACTATTTATTCAATGATAAGAGCATGCGGATTGAGTTTCCCTTGATGATTGATGTTGTCACTACGAATAAAACAGATTTTTTTAGAGAACCAGATCATTTTGTCTATCTGGAAAATAGTATCATCATACCCCGTCTTAAGGAAACTGGAGGATGTGACCAATTTGATATCTGGTCATCCGCCAGCTCAACGGGAGAAGAAATATACACCCTGGCTATGGTGATGGAAGGAATTCGAGAAGAATATACCCGATTAAAGTATACCATTGCTGGTTCGGATATTTCGCAGGAAGTCCTCAGTAAAGCAAGAAAAGGCGTGTATCATATTTCCAGGATAGAGACTCTTCCGATGCATTTAAAGAAAAAATATTTTTTAAAAAGCAAGAAACCCGAGAATGAACTTGTTAAAGTGAAAAAGATTCTTCAAAAGAATGTCAATTTTTTTCATCAGAATCTTATGGATGATCAATATGATATTAAACAGCAGTTTGATGTCATTTTTTGCAGGAATGTACTTATTTATTTTTCCCAGGAAAAGCAAAAGAAAATTCTTTTAAGCCTCCATAAGCATCTTAAGAGTGATGGCTACCTTTTTCTGGGTCATTCTGAAACTATTACGGGATTAAACCTTCCCTATATTTCCATTGCTCCGACTATTTATAAAAAAACTTGATCCTGAGGAAAAAATCATGGCAATAGATAAAATAAAAGTATTAATTATTGATGACTCTGCTGTGGTCAGACAAACTTTATCCATGATCATCGAAGACGAAAAAGATATTGAAGTGATCAACACTGCCCCCAATCCAATCATCGGAGAGAAAAAAATAGCCCTCCAGAAACCGGATGTTATCATTCTTGATATTGAAATGCCTCAAATGGACGGTCTGACTTTTTTAAAAAAATTGATGTCCGAGAATCCTATCCCTACTATTATCTGTTCCAGTAAAACAGAAAAGGGCGGTCAGAATGCAATCACTGCCATCGAACTGGGAGCCGTGGATATTGTCCAGAAACCTAAAGTCGGTACAAAGGAATTCCTTCAGGAATCAAAAATCAGAATCTGCGATGTTATCAGAGCAGCCGCCCGGTCCAATAGCCGGGTCAAAAATCATCATTTCAAGGCTCCAGTGTCTGTGGCTCCCAAACTGACAGCAGATGCCATACTTGCTAAATCAAACAGACCTCTCTCTATTGATACAACAGAAATGATTGCCGTTGTTGGAGCCTCTACCGGGGGAACAGAGGCTCTGAGAATCTTTCTTGAGATGATGCCCATCAATTCTCCCGGGATTGTTATTGTTCAGCATATGCCCGAGCATTTTACTAAATCTTTTGCTCAGCGTCTGAACAGTTTATGCAAGATTGAAGTGAAGGAAGCAGAAAATAATGATGTCGTTTACCCGGGAAGAGCATTAATTGCCCCCGGAAATATGCACATACTTCTCAAACGACAGGGAGCCCGTTATTATGTTGAAACAAAAGATGGACCCCTTGTCTGCAGGCATAAACCCTCGGTAGATGTGCTGTTCCGTTCAGCAGCCCGGTATTCAGGTCCGAATACAGTGGGAATCATCATGACCGGAATGGGTGATGATGGAGCCAGAGGGATGAGTGAAATGAAAGAAGCCGGGGCCTACAACATAGCCCAGGATGAAGCAAGCTGTGTTGTTTTCGGAATGCCCAAGGAAGCCATTAAAAGAGATGCGGTAGACTGTATACTTCCTCTCAATAAAATTGCAGCAGAATTGATCAGGAGAACGAATGAATAAGGGTCTTAAAATCAATGATGAGCTTAAAAGAATAGTCGATTCTCTGGGTGACGTTTATCTCAATATGGCTGAAAATTATCCGAAATTAATGCGGAAACTGGAAGGAAAAATTGAAGCATTAGGTTCCAACCAGGGAAATGACAGGTCTTCTATGATCAATATGGACCATCTGGTACAGGAAATTGAGCAAACCGTATCCAATGAAGGAGCAGTTCTCAATGATATTTCGAATCGTGACAGCCGCTTCCTTGACCGGATCTCTGAAGAATTAAACACAATCAAGGATCTTGATAATAACATTGATCAGATTGAAGATGACTCTGCTGAGTTGGAGCTTATTTCACTGAATGCTATGGTGACAGCCCTGAAAGCTGGAAAGAACGGTGGAGCATTTCCTTATATAACCGAAGAGCTGCAAAAAGTTTCTAAAAGTTCAGCCAAGCTGAGCAATGGGTTGAAAACAAAAGGTAAGGATTTAAGTAACTATTTTGCAATGTTTCTAGGAAATATCAATATGGAAAAGGATACTCTGGCGAGTCTGGTGTCTTCTATTGGTAAGGATTTTTCGAATTTGACTGAAAGGACAGCAACCTACCAAAAAAGATCCTTCGACCTTATTGATACTGTAAAAAAGCAAGTCAAAGAGTACAAAAAGCCTCTCTATGAGATTCTGGCAGAAGTGCAAAAACATGATATTGTCAGGCAGTCTATAGATCATGTCATTCTGGCTATTGAGCATATAAGACCGGCTCCTGACTCAAACGTCGAAGAGCAGCTTGAATCACTGACTTACGGAAGTAGAGTCTATGGTTTCTGTAATGATATTTTAAATGAAATTCATACAGAGTTGAACAAGACATACCTTACTTTTAAGGAAAAGTCAGAAGATTTGAATTCCCTGATCGGTTATTTGCAGAACTCAGGAAAAAAAATGCGGGAATATGATAATGCTATGACTTCCAGGGATGAAATAGTTTCAATACAAAGAAACATAGAGAACCAACTGGAAAAACTTAAAAAAGACAGTGTTCAGATCCATATTCAAAAAACTCTAGAAGGTATTTATAAAGAGATTGCCAATCTTGAGGATGCCTATAAAGGTTTTTCAAAGATCATCAGTTGGGTTAAAACAATAAATATTTCAAGCCGGGTAGAAGCAGCTAAACTGCCTCATCTGGAAAACATGGGTTATATTATTGAGAACATCAGCAACAGAGCCAATTCCATTGAAAAATCAGTGGATACGATCATTCATAGCATCAGTGATTTCAAGAAACATTCGGATACTCTTTTTCATGATTATTTTTCAGTCTCTTCAAAAGATAATGATCATATTGAGTTCATTGCCAGCGAACTGAAATCCAATCTCACTCTTGTTAATGACTACAGCAGCAATCTGGACTTCCGAATGTCCGAATTGTTATCCACAGTAGATGATTTTCTTCAATTGTACAGAATCACAAATCAGGATCTGAAGAGAATGGAAATCCTGGTCAAGGAAATCCTGGGAATAATAAAAGAGGTGCAGGGAGAGAAAACTCTCGTTGATCAGGATATGAACCGTCTTTTGACTCAGGAAGGGCTAAACAGTTGGGAACTTAAAGGGAATGAGATAAAACAGCTTATAGATAAATTCACCATATACATCCACAAAAAAAAGGTTGAATCAGGAGACTCTTTAGAAATTGATAAAGAGGGCGCCATAAGCGGCGAAGTGACTTTGTTTTAATAATCTATTGACAGTGGACTCAGAGCCACATAAAGTATATTTATGTTTGTTTCTATCGTAATTGATTTGGGTAATGAAGACAGTGAAAAAATAGTTCAGAATTTGTTATTCCGTTATGGTTTTAAACAAATTCAGAATAATACTTTTGAATCACTGTCAATCAATGAAAATAATCTGTCTCGTCTTAAACTGGATCTGGATCGATCAACCGATTTTTATGATTCTATCAGATTATACCAATATCCGATTAATGGTACACTGGTCATCACATCTCTGACTGAAAAACGATGGAGAAGAAACGTTCTGAAAGAAAAAAATCTTGGAGGCTCAAATGCTTAGTGATCTCTCGACTAATTTAAAATCCCTTGACGGGGAAATCCTGGAAACCTGGAGGCGACTTTGACACAGCCGAATTAAAAAATGAGGCTTCAATACTCGAAAAAGAGTCAGGGAATCCTGATTTTTGGAACGACAGAGAAAACGCTGAGAAAAAACTGACTCAGTTGAAGAGACTCAAAAATAAATTTGAACCCTGGGAAAAACTGGTTCAGGATTTGGAAGACGTCAAGGCACTTTTTGAACTTGCCATAGAAGAAAAAGATGAATCCTTCGAAGAAGAGATTCAGGAACAAATCAATAAAATTGGAAATTCCTACAGCAGATTGAATTCTCTGGAACTTCTTAGTGAAGATACAGATGTTCTCTCGGCTTTTGTTACCATACATTCTGGTGCAGGTGGTACTGAAGCCTGTGACTGGACCAGTATGCTCTACAGAATGTACAGCCGCTGGATTGAAAGAAAGGATTATAAAATAACGATAATGGATACTGTCGATGCCGAGGGGGGTATTAAGTCGATATCATTTCAGGTCGATGGAGAATATTCTTACGGTTATCTTAAAGGGGAAGGTGGAATTCACCGTCTGGTCAGGATATCCCCTTTTGACTCCAATTCAAGAAGGCATACCTCTTTTGCCTCGGTCTATGTATCGCCTGTCATCGATGATGATATCGTAATAGACATCAAACCCGATGATATCCGAATTGATACATACAGGGCATCAGGTGCTGGAGGACAGCACGTCAATAAGACAAGCAGCGCCGTTCGTATGACTCATTTGGAATCTGGAATTGTTGTTCAGTGTCAAAATCAGCGGAGCCAGTTAAAGAACCGTGATTCTGCCATGAAAATGCTGAAGTCTCGATTATATGAATATTACAAACAGGCGCAGGATGAGGAAAAAGAACAGAACTCTGCTGAAAAAAAAGATATCGGCTGGGGATCACAGATACGATCCTATGTTTTTCATCCTTACACAATGGTGAAAGATTTAAGAACCAGAGAGGAAACTGGTAATATTCAGAATGTGATGGATGGTGATATCGACCCGTTCATCAATGCCTATTTGAAATATTTATGGTCAGGGAAACAAATCGAATGAGAATACTCGTCGTAGATGATCTGCCTTTTATGCGATCCATCATCTCGGATATCGTAACTGAAAGCGGTCATCTGGTGGTGGGAGAAGCCGGGGATGGTATTGAATGCTTATCCCGGTATAAATCCCTCCTGCCGGATTTGGTCCTGATGGATATTGTTATGCCTCGTATGAACGGTGTGGAAGCATTAAAAAGTCTTAAAAAAGCGTATCCCCATAGTCGTGTTATTATGTGTTCCTCACTTAGCGATCAGGAAAAAATAATCAAAGCGATACGTTTTGGTGCTTCTGATTATATCGTCAAACCCTTTCAAAGAAAAAGGCTGGTGTCAGCCATAAACAGGGCTTGCAGTGTAAATGATTAGAAAACTCATACCATTTTTTCTTTTTCTGATAAGCTTTCCCGCCTTTTCACAGGTTCTTGATTCCTCCATGCTCAGTATCGAAAAAGAAACCTGGAATGTCGGTATGAGCCGCTTTACAGGTTTCAATCTGGATAAAAAACATGAATATTTGTTAACATCTCTCCCTCTCTTACTCATCGAAAATATTTCAGATATTGAAAATCATCAATTCAGTGAAGAAGAGAAAGAGTACTACATCCATCAGCATATTGACGAACAGATTATCAGTATTGAAAAATCAAAAAGCGAGCTGCATAGGCAGAGAGATATACTTCTCTTTTCAGAGAAAGAAAAAAAAGACCGCCAGAAACTCTATGATGATTTATCCCTTCAGATGACCGGGAAAGAGGAACTCCTCTCTCTCTGGGAAAATTTAAGTCCCGAAGAAATCTTTATGCAGGAGAGCCTTCCTGTCTTGATTGAGAGCTATGCCGATGAAGGAAATCAACTGATTGAACTCAGATCCGGAACACAGAAATACATGGACAAGGAAGGATTGGATCTTTTACTTTCAGGAAGTATTGAAAGAGTGGATGATCTCTTTTTTTTAAGTTTTTCCTGTTTCAATATCAATAATAAGATGTCTCTTCTGGATATCAGCCGGACAGCCCGGGAAGAGGAGATTGACTCGGTGTTATTGGAAATCTCAGACCAGGTCCGCACAATTATTCTGGGAAGGACCTGGGCGGGGTTGAACGTTTCTGTTACTCCCGAGAATGCTCTCATCAGTATCGACGGTAAAACCCTGGGTGTCGGGAGTCTATTGACGAAGACCCTTCTTCCCGGATTTGCCACAGTGCAGATTAAAACAACTGGTTTTCAGACTCAGAGTCAGCAAATCTATCTTGCTCCTGAGAGAATTCAGTCACTGGAAGTCAACCTGACAGCAGGTGAATCAGAGTCCCTCTTTATATTTTCAGACCCGCCTGGAGCAGATGTCTATATGGGAGCTCTCTGGATAGGGCAGACCCCTCTGTTTACAGAAAGGCCTGCCCAGTTGGAGCAGCTGAAAATCAGTAAAGAAAACTACATGTCCTTTTTTATGTCCACCCGGGAACTCCTGGGAGACAGCATCACTGTAGAATTGGGATTAACCCTCTATGATAAAGAAAAAAAGCTAAAAGATTCAAAGAGTGCCTTTTATAGAGCCCTGGGTTGGTTCAGCCTGTCTGTGGGGGTCCCTTTGATACTCTCCGGCATTTACCAAAACCTGGACAATCGTTATTATAACTATGCGATTGACTATAATAGTACAGGGAATCCTGAAAGTTATGACAAAGCTCTGGAGTATAAAAACCATGCTGATATAGCCTATTATAGCTACTGGGGGGGAGTTGCTGTAAGCGGAACCCTTCTGGTTAATACCATTTTTAAGCTGCGCAGCTATATAAGGGCAGCAGAAGAATCAACTGAGGATTAATATGTTCTGGAATAAAAAGAAAAAAGATAAAGGAAAAGGCCCGAAAGCAAACCTGGGGCTTATGATTGCAGAGTTGTTCGGCAAAACTCCCAGCCTTGATACATTTTATAATGAACTGGAAGAAATGCTTATCACCGGTGACATGGGCGGATCTGTGGCCATGGGAATTGTTGATGAACTCCGGGAAAGGATAATGAAAGACAAGATCAAGGACAAGGAAACCATTCTGAAAGAACTCAGAGCTATCATTTCCGGTAACCTGAAGACCATAAGAATCCTGCCGGATCATGATAAACTCAATGTATTCTTAGTCCTTGGGGTGAACGGGGTTGGTAAAACAACCACCATAGCCAAACTGGCACAGTATTACAAGAAACAGGAGGGCGTTAAAATCCTCTTCAGTGCCGGAGACACATTCAGGGCGGCCGCTATAGATCAATTAAAGATACAGGGAGAAAGAACCGGAAACAGAGTGATTGCTCAAAAACATGGATCCGATCCCGGGGCTGTTATCTATGACAGTATTGCCTCTGCTAAGAGTCATGGTGAAGAATTGATCCTGGCCGATACGGCAGGACGGATGCACAATAAATCCAATTTGGTGAATGAACTCAAAAAAATAGATAAGATCGTCAATTCAAACCTGAATGGAGGACAGTACAGAAAAATACTGATTCTGGATGCCACAACAGGGCAGAATGGACTTCAACAGGCAGAAGTTTTTAATGAGGCGGTCCATGTGGATTGTATCATCCTCACAAAATACGATGCGACAGCCAGAGGCGGTCTGATAGTTGCCATCAACAGAAAACTAAATATTCCTGTTGCCTTTGTCGGTCATGGTGAGGGACTGGATGATCTTTCTGAGTTTAGTCCTGAGAACTATCTGGATGATCTGCTGGCCTTGGAATGAGAATTATACTGCTGCTTTTTCTGTTCCTGTCTCCCCTGGGAGCACAGGAACTTTATAAATCAGATGGGCTGGGGTTTCAAGGCTCTCCTGTTGAATCTTTAGAGGATTCACAGTGGGTTCTGGCCCTCCAGAATGAAGAGAGAACAAGCAGCAGAACCCTCTATAAAGAGCAGAAAGAATATAAGCGCTGGGAGAATACCGGAATAAATTCGAATGGACAAATTCTTGACAGTGAAAAATATTATTACAAAGGCTCCCTGCGTACAGAAACCATCTCAAATCTTAACGACCGGATACAAGAAGAGATTTTATATGACTCTACCGGAACTTTTCTAATCCATAAGTACTTTTTTTATGACAATTCGGGGCAATTAATCCGAATTGAGAACAGGAATGAAGAAGGTGATATTCTCATGGGGAATACCATTGAGTACAGACTGAACGGTTCTCTCCGGAACCTTGAGAGTGATACCGGAGACAGCATCGAATGGCGGTCAGGAGACTTCAACCGTCAATATATTGATACTCTCTACCTAAAAGAAAACAATATGACAACCTTGTATAAATATGAATCAGGCTTGCTTATACGGCAGCTGATTAAAACGGATGAATCCGATATTGAAGAGAGTGTATATACATATTCTGATGCAGGCGTACTCATCGAAAATGTTATATACAATATACCCAATAAGACAAGGACAGTTCTGAGATACAATGATGATGGCAGAATTCTGATTAATAATATTTACAAAAATGAGCTTCTCGAGTTTTCAGAACAGAATACATACAGCAATGGAAATCTGACCAAAACCCAGCAAAGGAGCAATGGACTGATTCTTGTCCGGGAATACGAATACAAGTCAGGCCAGAGTGAGCCCTATTTAACCAATCACTATAGGAATGGAGTTCTGTTTAAAATTGTAGAAATGACAGATGATACCACCTGGGAAACCCTTTACAGGAATAATGAAGAAATTATCAAAAGACTTGTACAGGATGAGGATTTATGATGTGGACTCACTTTCTTTCAATCCGGTATTTATTCACACATAATGGACGAAAAGGGCATCTTGGAAATACACTTGCCATATTAGGCTTGAGTATCGGAATCATGACCCTGATTACAGTCCTCACGGTTATGAACGGATTTCAACAGGGATTCATTACAAGCATCAATGAAATATATTCTTATCATATTCGAGTTCCCATATCCCGGGGAGATTCACCCCATTTTACCTTGGATGGGATTCGTAGTGCTGTTCCTTTCCGGGACCAGACGGGGATACTCACGACATCCCAGGCACTGAGTTCGGGCAGCCAACTTCGATTCATCGATTTCGAAGCCGTAAAAAATGACATTTCATTTCTGGAAGAACTAAGAATTGTGGATGGTGTTCTCCCTGTGAATGACAATGAAGTCCTTCTGGGAACAGATCTGGCCAGGTACCTGTCGGTCGAAACCGGTGATACACTTCAATTTTCATTTCTAGGTATCAAAACGACTTCCTTTGAAAACAGAAATTTAAAGGTGTCAGGGATTTTCAGGACGGGATACTATGAATATGACAGAAATATGGCATTTTCCTCTCTGAGTGACTTCTCTTCAGCCCCTTATGTTGTCGGCATTAAACTGGATAATCATTTCCGGGACAAACCAGTCATGAAGAAACTGAATCAGCTGTATCCCGATTTGAATCCTGTTTCCTGGCGCCAATACAACAGTGCCTTCTTCAACGCTTTGAAAATAGAAAAGATTTTCATGTTTCTCATTGTTGCTCTTATCTTTATCGTAGTTTCAGTCAATATTTATCATTCCATGAAGAGGAATGTAAAAGAACGGATTGCAGAACTGGCTTTGCTTAAAGCCCTGGGAGGTACTCCACAGGATATTCTCAGGATCTATACAGATCAGGGAATCATCATTTCCCTCATCAGTAGTTTAACAGGCACTGCTTTGGGGATCATCCTCTCTGAAAATATAAATGAAATCATATCTTTCTTTCTGAACATCCAGATGAAGTTTTATGAATGGTTCAGTTTTTTTCCCTGGTTTATTAATCCTCCGACTCAGTTTTATTTTATGGAAATACCTGTTAAGTTTTTATGGCAGGACATAATTACAATTAATGTTACGGCTTTTCTTACCGTACTCATAGCCTCTTATTCCTCTGTTATAAGGGCTTCAAAAGTTTTCCCTGCAGAGATTTTCAGGAATGAATAAATGATAGTTGAATTAAAAAATCTGACCAAGACTTATACCTCGGGTGATGATATTCTACTCATCCTGGATGATATTAATTTCACCTTTCCCCGTGGGGCTCTTATGTCTTTGACAGGTGAAAGCGGCAGCGGGAAAAGTACATTTCTAAATATTGTCGGTGCTTTAGATAAGGCAGATTCGGGTGAAATAAAGAGCTGCGGCGTTTCTCTTCATAGGGCTGATGAGAATACAATGGCTGAGTACAGAAACAAAAATACGGGATTTATATTTCAATTTCACTATCTTCTTAAAGATTTTAACGCTCTTGAAAATATTATGCTTCCCGGAAGAATTCAGGGGCAAAATCTTTCAGAACTCAGAATGAAAGCCCAGGATCTATTAAAATCTGTCAATATGGAAAACAGAAGTCATCATTACCCGGGTCAGCTCTCAGGGGGGGAACGACAGCGTATTGCCCTGGCTAGAGCCTTGATCAATTCACCTCAACTGATCCTGGCAGATGAACCGACAGGGAGTCTGGATGAAAAGAATTCAAGACTCGTCGAGGACATGCTTTTTTCACTCACCAGCGAAAAAGGTGTCTCCCTGATACTGGCAACACATGACCGGCAATTGGCTTCCCGAACAACCCTGAAGTATCATCTTCAAGGCGGACAGTTAAACGCCCTATGAAATCATTGCTCCTGGATATGACAATCCGCCTTTTTATCGGCCCCCGAAAAAGAGAGTCGAAACCAATATTCGGTTCGATCCTCGGGATAGCTCTCAGTATGATTCCCCTGGTTGTAGTCATATTCCTTTCTGAAGGTATGATCAAAGGAATCACAGACAGATACATTGAGACTGGAACATTTCATCTGCAACTGCGCCCCTACGAAGAATTGACCCCGGATGACTGGAACAGTACAGCTGGGGCTCTTACAGAGACAGACGGTATCCTTCAGGTTCAAAGAGAACATAGCGGCATGGGTATTGCAACAGCAGGAAATCAACAGACTGCTGTTTCAATCCGTTCCATCAGCCCTGACCTTTACAGATCGGATTCCTCTTTTCAGAAATACATGGCAATTCTCCAGGGAGATTTTGATCTTTCATCGAATGAAAATATTATCCTTGGAAGAGAAACTGCATCTCAACTGAATCTCGGAATAGGAGATACTGTAAAAATACTGACAGGAAAAACCCTTTCCTCTGGAAAATACATCCCCAAAATATCAAGATTTATCGTTACGGGAATATTTTCTACTGGCTACCAGGACCTGGACAAGCTCTGGGTCTTTATTAACATAGAAAAGGGATTGAAAATACTTCAGGATAGTGAGTCAGCCAGTCGGTTTCTTCTCAAGGTAAATGATCCATATGCTGACTTATCACCCCTGGTACAGTCTGTCAGAAAATCCCTGGAGAGCCGCCGTTGGGGACTCTATACCTGGCAGTCTCTCAATCGTTCACAACAAAATAACTATCAAACCACCAAACTTCTTCTGATCCTGATAATGACTCTTATCGTGGTAGTGGCAATTATGAATATATCCTCTTCCATGATCATGCTTGTCATGGAGAATGAACAGGATATCGGCATTCTGAAGAGTATGGGAATGAGTAATAGTTTTTTATCTTTTCAATACATTTTAACCGCTGGATTGGCAGGTGCAGGGGGTAGTATCATAGGAATAGGAACGGGAACATTGATTGCTATGAGATTCAATTTAATCATTAATCTGGCCGAGGGAATGATTAACGCTTTTCTTAATCTGTTTTACCGTATATTCAATATTGTATCCCCTGGGGATATCTCACTGTTGAACAGTGAATATTATCTGGATAGTTTCAATATTAACATTGACACGGGAGTTCTTTTGATTATCTTTGTATTGACCACACTTTTATCTATGGTGGCAGCCCTGATTCCTATCCGAAATATTAGTAAAATTATCCCTCTTGATATTCTGAGAAAACATTGATCAGAAGACATATTCCTGTATTTCAAAAAGAAAAACCAAATGAGCCAACATTTTTATGCTTTAAAAAATTGGTTCAGTAGATGATAATTAGTTAAGATAAAAACAACAATTGTATCAGTTAACGAGGTTATAATGTTAAAAGGTTTAAGCCGTGAGGCTCAGAGAATACTCTCCATACTTGCCCAGGATGAAGCGAGAAGGCTACGATCCGAAAAACTACTCCCTGAACACGTGGTTATGGCCGTCCTGAAGGACAAGGAAGGAAGCGGTTTTAATCTCCTTAAAAAATTGGGTGTGAATACACAGGAGATGGCCCTGGAAATTGAAAAATCAATTCCAAAAGAAGATTTGGCGAACCTGACAACAGGTGAAGTGCCCCCTTCCGGGCGTCTGCGTTTTCTTCTTGAAAGTGCGGCCAATGAGGCAACGGCCCTGCACCATGAATTTATTGGAACAGAACATTTTGTGATTGCTGCCGCGGGAGAACCAGGCAGTACGGCAGCCCTTTATTTATCAGCATACAACGTCACCACTGAAATTCTAAGGAGTATTCTCTTTGACATCAATAGAAAAAGGCAGAGAAATATAACCCCCCCCCTCAATCCTCTGGGAGCCAACGGTACAAGACCTCGGCTCAATATGGCTAAGGAAGTCACTGGTTTGCTGAAAGAATATTCCAGGGATCTTACCGCGATGGCGGAGAAGAACCTGCTGGACCCGGTCATAGGACGGGAACGGGAAATAAACAGGGTTCTCCGGATTCTGGCCAGACGGACTAAGAACAATCCGGTGTTAATCGGAGAACCCGGGGTCGGAAAAACGGCTGTTGTCGAGGGGCTGGCCATCCGGATTCAGGATGGAACAGCACCGGATTTCTTCTCAGGAAAAAGAGTCATCAGCCTGGATCTGGCGTCGATTGTGGCAGGAACAAAGTACAGAGGAGAATTTGAAGAACGCCTCAAAAAAATTCTCAAAGAAATAGAACACAGCGGTAATATTATACTTTTCATAGACGAACTTCATACGATTATCGGTGCCGGAGGGGCCGAAGGAGCCATTGACGCATCGAACATGATGAAGCCGGCTCTATCCCGAGGAGAGTTACAGTGTGTTGGTGCAACCACTCTCAAAGAGTATAAGAAACATATTGAAAAGGATCCTGCCCTGGAAAGAAGATTCCAGAGCATCATTGTAAACGAACCCAGCCTGGATGAAACGATAACCATTTTGAAGGGCATACAGCAAAGATATGAGGATCATCACAATGTCTCATATACTGATCAAGCCATCCATGCGGCGGTAGAACTATCGGCCCGTTATATTTCGGATCGCAGCCTCCCGGATAAAGCCATTGACCTTCTGGATGAAGCAGGTGCGGGCATGAGGATGAGTAATGCCCTTCAACCCGGAGAGATTTCTGATCTGGAAGTCAGAATTGCAGAACTCACTGCAGAAAAAATTTCTTTTGTAAATGCCCAGAATTATGAAAAAGCCGCTTCTGTCAGAGATAGTGTCCGGAATCTGAGAAATGAGATTGAAAAACTGAAGGAAGAGTGGAAAAAAACTCTGAAGGAAGAGCAGAATCAGATCACCGAAGAGGATATTCAGAATGTTGTTTCAGAGAATACAGGAATTCCCATCTATAGGCTGATTAAAAGTGAATCCGATAAACTTCTGGATATTGAAAAAGAACTTCATAAAACCGTCATCGGCCAGAGCGAAGCCATACAAATCGTAGCCAGTGCTATCAGAAGATCCAGAACAGGAATGACTTCTCCCGCTAGACCAATCGGTTCATTCATCTTCATGGGCCCTACAGGAGTAGGCAAGACACATCTGGCCAAGTCTCTGGCAACCTTTCTGTTCGGTGATGAAGAATCTCTTATCCGATTGGATATGTCTGATTTTATGGAAAAACATAATGTATCCCGCCTGGTCGGTTCACCTCCCGGTTATGTTGGATATGAAGAAGGTGGTGTTCTCACGGAGAAAATAAGACGCCAGCCTTATAGTGTTATCCTTTTAGATGAGATAGAAAAAGCCCATATGGATGTTTATAATCTACTGCTGCAGGTTCTGGAAGAAGGAGAGCTGCAGGATAACCTGGGACATAGAGTTTCATTCCGAAATACTGTTGTCATCATGACCTCCAATGTAGGAGCCCGGGATATGATCAAAACATCTCCCGGGTTTCAGATATCCGGCAAAGCTCATTCTCCGGATGATCACTCATCGATAGCCATGAATGAACTGAAAAGATTGTTCAGGCCGGAGTTTCTAAACAGAGTCGATGAAATATGTATGTTCCACTCCCTGGATAATAAAGATATTATGAGTATTTTAACCTTAACGGCCAGGGAAATTCTTGACAGGCTGGAGCGGCAGAAGATCCACCTTGAAATATCATCAAAAGTTAAAGAATATTTAATTAGCAAATGGTATGATGTGAACTATGGAGCCAGACCTTTGAGACGGGCTGTACAGAAAGAAATTGAAGATCCCCTTTCCCTGGGCATACTCAGTGGCAAATTCGGTCCTGGGAGCACTGTTTCAGCGGAAATGCGGAACGGACAGATACGATTCAGAAAAAGGCAAGATAAAAAAGCAATAAAAGCCTGAATGGAGTAAACCCTTGAAGAAGTTAGCCCTGATCCTACTCTTATTCCTTCTCATTTCGATGGACATTATCGCCCAATCAGGGTCGCAACTGTTTCAGGAGGGCAGAGATGCCTTTTCAGAGAAGCTTTTTTCCAGATCTATAGAAAGCTTCCAGGATTTTATTAATCAGTATCCCTCGGATCCAAGGGTGGATCAGGCTGATTATATGATAGGGGTCTCCCTGTTCTACCTGAGGAAATTTGATCGGGTTATCAGCCATTTTGAACGGTATGAACGCAATTATCCCAGCTCTGCCTATATCAGACGAATCCATTACTGGAAAGGTCTCTGCTATTATGGCCAGGATAATTTCAGATCGGCAATTATCGAACTGAAAAAACAATCTGAAATAACCGAAGAGTTATACTTCAGACAAAAAAGTCTGCAGCTTCTGGGCTATTCCTATGAAAAAACAGAACAATATGAGCTAGCCGGTCTATCCTATAGTCAACTTTTCGAATCAAATCCAGGGAGAGATCTTTCGGCTCTATCCCTGGAACGTCAAGGTTATATTCAGCTGAAACTTCAGAATTATAGAGCTGCTCTGGACTTTTTCGAAAGGGTCACTGTTGACTATAGTGGGATACCTCAAGTCATGAAAGAAATTCCCTTCTATCAGGCAGAATGCTATTATCAGCTGAAAGACTATGATGCCAGTCTAAAAAAATATGAAACATTTCTGACCCTTTACAGCTCTTCAGAAAACAGAGAAAAAGCTGTATTCAGATTGGGTTCTCTCTATTCAATGATGAATAAACAGGATGATGCAAAAGAGTACATGAATCTTCTGGCAACCGAATTCCCCAAGAGCAAGTACATTATGGAAGCACATATTATTCTGGCAGAGAGCTATATGGCCGATGGAAATATGACTGCCGCCAGAACCTCCCTTACCAAGCTCCTGGAAAATGAAAAGAATCCTATGGAGATTCAGAAACTTCAGTTCAACATGGCTCGAACCTGGGAGGAGAAGCCTGAGGAAGCTCTAAAATGGTACATGAATGCCTCAAAGGGACTGGATCCCGATATATCAGGAGAAAGCCTCTACAGAAGCGGTATCATCTATGAAAACAAGGATGAGTCTGCCAGAACGGTTCTACTCTTTGAAAAACTCTTCAATCAATTCAGGAGCAATGAGCACAGAGAAGAAGTCGGGGATTGGATTGTTCTATATTATGAAAAAAATGCTCAGGATCTGGCACTCAAAAATCATCTTGACAGGATGCTTACAGAATACCCGGATACTGGAAAAAAGATACTCTATCTCTATATGCGTGGAAACATATCTTACAAGGAAGGCAAACATAACGAAGCCCTCCGTTATTATCAGAATATCCTGAATGTCGAAACCGATGACAGGCTTGTGTTAAATGAGACACGCTACAGGATTGGATATATTTATACGCTCAGAAAAGAGTTTTACAGGGCCTCCGAATACTTCAGTGAAGTACTGAAAACACAACCGAAAGATGAACTTTATTACCGATCACTCCTGTCGCTTGGTATCTGTTTTCTCAACAGTAAAGATATTGACCGGGCGGAAAAAGAATTCACGGAACTAGCTGAAACCAAAAAGCCAACCCTCTGGACAGGAGACGCCAATTTCTATTTAGGAAAGATTCAGATGGACAAGGGTTCTTATAAGGATGCTATTGGTTATTTTAAAACAGCAGTTGCCACCTCGGCAAACTCTGAAAGAAAAATTCAGACTCTATATCAGCTGGGTTGGTGCTATATGAGAATGATATCGTTTCAGGAAGCTTCTGATGCCTTTGATGCATTGTGGAACCTGGATCAGAATCATCCCCTATCAGGAGATAGTTTGTACCGTTCTGGAACGGCTCTCAGTTATCTGGAATTATGGGACGAGTCACTTATCCGTTTTAAAAAAGCTCTGGAACTTGTGGAGTATTTCAGCTTGAGAGAAGAGCTCCTCTACCAGACAGCCTGGTCATACTTTATGCTTATGAATTTTGATTCGGCAATGGATTACCTCAAACAACTTGAAATTGAATTCCCTGATAGTCCTCTTCCGGCGGATGGTCTTTTCAGAGCCGCAGAGACATTATATGAAAAGGGTGAAAAGACGGCGGCTGTGACTGCTTATATTGCACTATACAACGAATTTGTTACCAGTCCACTTTCAGAAACAGCCCTATACCGAGCACTCACACTGACTGAAAACCGTGAAGAAAAACTTGATCTCATCAAAATTTTCTTAAACCAGTATTCCGGAAATGACAGATCTCTCCAATCGGTTCTGCAGCTGGAGGATATGCTGAATAGGGGGATGATAAAACCAAATCAGCAGCAGATTCAAAATATACTTGATCTGAAATTAACCAATAGGGAAAGAACAATCATTCAATTGGGCCTTCTTTATACACAGTTAGAGATGGAAGAAAGCCTGCAAACCCTGAATGATTTATCCGGGTTATTAGACATCAGTCCCAGAGAACAGGAACAGATAAAGCTTTATAAGGGAATAGCACAATATCATGCCGGTAATATTCTCCAGGCGGGAACACTCTTTTCAGAAGTTCTGAAAGGTGATACCTCCAAGTTCAGTGCAGAAGCTCAGTTCTATAAGGCCAAAATA
The DNA here is from genome assembly GCF_027859075.1 of Oceanispirochaeta sp. NCBI lineage: Bacteria > Pseudomonadati > Spirochaetota > Spirochaetia > Spirochaetales > Spirochaetaceae > Oceanispirochaeta > Oceanispirochaeta sp. Next base: position 36,043 of record NZ_JAQIBL010000077.1, read on the forward strand.
CTGCAGGATCAGGGCGAATGGAAAAAGGCAGCCGATGCCTATTTGAGTATCCGTTATCGCTATCCCGACCAGGAAGACTGGGTCCTCAAGTCCCTCTTCCAGGCAGCTCTCTCCTACAACAATGCCGGTGATACCGAGAGTTATCAACGAACAGCCCAGATGCTCTCTGAAACATCCGGAGGTTCTGACCTTATGGATCGCCTTATAGAAGAGATGGATAGCCCTGAGACTTCAACAACTGGAACTGAAGTGCCTGAAGAAAGGACAGACCTTGAAAGCCTGTCCCCCTCTGCAGAGATACTTCCGATTCTTGATGAATAGAGCTTAGTATTTAAATCTGCTGTCACCGATAAATTCTCTCAATATAGAATCGACGGGAATCATATTTGAAGGAATCGGTGAAAAATTATTAATAAAGTGAAGCAGCCTTTGAGCTTCTCCGTATTCTTCCTTTTCTGGACTGATTCCTCTTAACAAAGGTTCGGCATACAAGCGCAGTACAGCCAGTTCATAATCCAGAGCCGAATTAAACGCGGCATCCGCCTGATCCTGATTCGGAAAAATATTTTTTTCTTCCCCCCGTCTTACCGATGGCCAGATCTTTAGAGTTTTTTCGGCATTATAATTTCGAAACTGATGATCTCTGACAATTCTTCTGATCAATCTGTTATCAGTGGTGGCAATCCTGTTATGATCATCCAGATTCAATTGAGTCAAAGCCGAAATATAAACCTTAAATTTCTGCGAAACCGGAATATCCGGAGTCAGATCCTTATTCAATCCATGAATACCTTCCATAACAAGAATACTTCTGTCCTGCATACTCAGTATCCGACCTCTTTTCTGACGTCCCCCTTTTTTAAAATCAAAAATTGGAAACTCCGTTTCTTTACCACTGAAAAGCTGGACAAGGTTTTTATTCAGCAGATCTACATCCAGAGCGTCCAGAGCCTCCAGGTCAGGCTTTCCGTCTTCATCCACAGGAACATGTTCAGGAGAGTGATAGTAATCATCCAGAGAGACCATGAGAGGATTAAAACCAACAACTTGAAGCTGTATACAGAGTTTCTTTGTAAAGGTCGTTTTACCCGATGAAGAGGGACCTGCAATCAGAACAATTTTTACCTTTCCCTTTCGTTCCAGGATATTGTCTGCAATCTGAGCTATTTTTTTGTTGTGCAGGGACTCTGATACAAGTATAAAGTGCTCGGTCTGCCTTTTATCAGAAACCATGGAATTCAATTTCCCTACTGTGTCTGCATTCAGTATTTTACCCCAGGACTTGTACTCTCGATAGATAGAGGAGAGAAGAGGTTGATCCTTGAAATCCTCCAGAGTCAGCGGTGTTTTGGAAGGAGGGTATCTCAGAAGAAAACCATCAGAATAATTCATAACATCAAAACTTTTTAGAAACCCTATAGAAGGGAGAAGAATCTCATGTCTTAAAGCCAGATAATCTTCTGTACGGTTGATTCGAACCCGTGACTGATTGGCCGATTCAAGAAGAAGGACCGTGTCATTCTGATTCATATCTGAAAAATATTGGCGGGCTTCCCGCCAGCTGTTGGTTTCAGGGATGATTTTATGATCTTTTTTGATAAATTCTTTCATCTTATTCTGAATGCTAATCAGGTCTTCGTCAGAAAAAGCGGGGGCCCCATCCAGATGATAGTAGTAACTGTGCCCCAGTGAATGACTCAGTATAAGATGATGCCCGGGAAACAGTTCCCGGGCAGCCATTTCAAGAACATAACAGAGTGTTCGTCTATAGAGCCTGACACCGGCAGTGCTGTTCAGATACAGGGGCTTTAGCTCACCGTTTATATCAACGCAGGAATTCAGTGAAATGAGCTCATTATTGAAATAGGCAGCCACGAGAGGAAACCCATCACAGTCGTCATTGTTCATAATACTGCTGATACATGAATTGCTTTTGATTCTCATGTTCATGTCATTATAATTAATTATGTATTCTTTCATGCTCACCCTCAGATTGTCATTCTAATGTAACTATTCTAATGCATAGGATGAGCTGTGGATAGAAAAAAAGAGACAGGAATATTCCTGTCTCTTTAATTTGCTCCCCCGAACAGACTCGAACTGCTGACATGATGGTTAACAGCCATCCGCTCTACCAACTGAGCTACAGGGGAATATTTGAATGAATATACAGGACTGATAAAAAACTGTCAACAGAGTCTTTGAAGAAGTGGGAAGACCTAAAACCGTCCATACAGGGGAGTGTGACATTCCGGACATAATCCCTCAGGTTTCAGATAAATGAACCCGCTATTGCGGTCAATGAGCAGGATCCCGCAAGTTCCGCAATAGGTAGAATCCTGCTGCCCGGTGTTGCCCGTATAGACATGATCAAGAGACTCAGATGCAATAAGTTTCAGTCTGTTGAGCAAAACAGGGGAGGTGGGGGGGGTAGAATATTGGTCCTGGGGATAATAAGCCGTTAAATGAAAGGGAATGCTCCGGTTAAGACAAGCCAGAAATTCTGAAGACTCACGAATTTCTGATTCACTATCATTTTTTCCGGGTATGATCAGAGTGACGACTTCCAGATGAACCATAGAGGAAGCCATTGAAATAAACTCTTTCACACTATCCAGATCCCCCTGTAACTCATTTTTATACCATTGAGAATTAAAACTCTTCAAATCCACTTTGATTGCATCCATGTGGGAGATCAGCCATCGTCCCGGCTCCGGATTGATGCAGCCGTTTGTGACAAGAAGAGGGGCAATATTGTTTTCTTTCAGGAGGATGGCCGTTTCAATGAGAAATTCTATATGCACTAAAGGTTCTGAATAGGTAAATGAAACTGAAGGGAAACCTGATTCAAGAACCTTCTCAAGGATGAACCTGGCTGTTATGTCCTGGTTGGTAAAACTTGTGCTGACGAGTTCATGATTCTGACAGAAAGGACATTTAAGATTACATCCTGAAAAACCAATGGAGAGAGAAGAACTTCCAGGCAGGAAATGATAAAAAGGCTTCTTTTCGACTGGATCCACAGCCATGGTCGTTACAGGTGCCGACTGTGGTTCAATTCTATCCTCTGATGCCGTCCTTACCCCGCAAAGGCCTTGTTTTCCCGGTTTAAGGATGCAGGAATGAGGACAGAGAAGACACTGGAATCCCCGGTCTCCCAGGGATCGATAGAGGGGAGGGGCACTCATAGATTCAATCCCCTTTGTTCGAAATCGATTATAAATACTTTTGCAGATCAACAACACGATCCAGGGCTTCCCAGGGAAACTCAGACCGTCCGAAATGACCATAAGCTGCAGTCGGATAATAAATGGGACGTTTCAGATCAAATTGTGAAATGATTCCAAAAGGTGTCATATCAAATTCTTTTCTGATAATTTCCTCCATTTTGGATTCGTCCATGCTTCCTGTACCGAAAGTATCAACATAGAGTGAGACTGGTTCGGCGATACCAATGGCATAGGCCAACTGGACCTGGCATCTTTCACCATAGCCGGCAGCGACAAGATTCTTTGCAATATATCGGGCTAGATAGGCAGCAGACCGGTCCACTTTGGATGGATCTTTGCCCGAGAAGGCTCCCCCACCATGAGCAGCAGCACCACCATAAGTATCAACAATAATTTTGCGGCCGGTCAGACCGGCATCACCTTCAGGACCGCCAATGACGAAATTCCCTGTTGGATTAATATGAAAAACCGTATCTTTTGTGAGCAACTCCAGAGGAAGGGCTTTCTTGATGACCTCTTCAATCAGGCCGGCCTCAATGACAGAATGAGCTATTACATCATGCTGATGAGAGAGAACAATGGTGCTGATATGACTTGGTTTTCCCTCTACATAATCCACTGTGACCTGACATTTACCATCGGGTCTCAGAAAATCAAGAACCTTATTTTTCCTGACTTCCGCAGCCTTCTTCATGATTTGATGTGAAAACTGTATGGGTGCCGGCATTAATTCTTCTGTATCCCGGCAGGCATACCCGAACATAAGTCCCTGGTCTCCGGCACCCTGTTCTATATGGAGTCCCTGTCCAGCAGTAACTCCCTGACTGATATCAAAAGATTGCGGTTTTATTGCAGATAGAACAGAAAAAGAGTGATAATCGATTCCATAGTTGGGATCGTCATAACCTATATCTTTAAGAGTATCTCTGGCAACCTGTATAAAATCGATATAACCGCTGGTTGTTATTTCACCACCGACGAGAATCATACCTGTGGATGCAAAGCATTCACAGGCGACTCTTGATTCTTTATCCTGTTCCAGAGCTTTGTCCAAAACGGCATCGGAAATAAGGTCACAAACCTTGTCAGGATGTCCCTCACCGACGCTTTCGGATGTAAACTGGTAAGTCTTGCGAGAATTCATATAATTACCTCCAAATGAGGGCTAATCATACCTGTTTCAAAATGTTTTGTTAAGACAGAATTTAAAGTAAAGCTTCTATTGATTCCTGAACATCGGTCTGCCAGTTTTCTGAACCGTCCAGGAAGGATATCTCATAGATGACACCGGTGTGTTCAATCCTGACATTTAAATTAACAATGCCCTCATGAGTCTTCAGGGAACAATTCTTCAATATTGTTCCTGCTTCAAGACCGGTAGTTTTGTATAGTTCCTCGATTTTAAGAACGGCACCGGTAATGGAAAGTTCCAGGACATGAGAATTGATGAGCTGCAGATTAGCAGGATTCATAAACATAAAATCAAGACGATGTTCTCCCACAGGCACGAGCTGATGAGATTTTCTGACTTCCGGAGCAACTTTGTAACGAAGGATCATGGCTTCCAGGTTTTCCATGGATTCATCAACAGGCATCAGGCCATTAACACCCAAAAAATGGGCCTTGTGTGCATCCTCATTATTAAAAAGAGGATCAACCAGAAGGATAAAGAGGGATGAATCCCGTGAAAACTGTTCCCTTAAAAATTTAACTGCCAGCTTCCAATGCCTTGGATACTCACTTTCATGGAATAGGACCACATCCGGTCTTATCTCGTTGAAGTTATCCATAGCCTTGAGAGGGTTGGTATAATGTATAAAACCGTATCCGGCGGGTGTGAAATAACGGTGGACCCTTGAAGCTGTCATCTGCTCGGCAGAAACTAATAATATCTTCATCTATTCTGTTCCTATGTTCGTAACTTCATAACGGTATATTCTCCAAATATTATCTGAGCGGTGTAAATAATAAATATAGCGCTTAATTTCTTTAAATCCGTTGTTTTGAAAAACTTCCCTGACGATCACAGAGGCTTCATTGCTGGTATAGCTGGTCTGGAGAACTTCAAAATCAACGGGAATGTCGACGATCCCCTGATTTTCAGGAACCTTGTTCATCTCAAGATCCATTCGATACACCTCTACAGCAGCTTCCTGCTCAAGTTCTGACATTTTTTCAAACTGTCTTCTTGTCATATTACTTTGAAGAAGGATTTCTTTCAGATCCAGATAAAGGAAAAATTTATTCCATTGGTTCTTCTGCCTGGCTTGAAGAGTGTAATGAACAATATCATCGGGAGCCATACCGGCAGAAGCCAGAATCTCACCAGTCTCCAGATCAATCATATCTTTATATTCATTCTCATACATTCCAGGTCGTATCGTCAGAGAGAGCTTATTCGACTGTATGCCCATACCTGTCTCCCTGTTTTTGAGCTCAGGAAAAAAATCTCCCTCAAGAACGTAAATACCGGGGTCCTGGATTTCAACATAGCTGTCCAGATCCAGGATGAACCCGAACTCCTCTCCCGGCTGCAGGGTTATCATTCGATAATAGGCAGGTTCATTCCTTTCATAATTCACCAGATATTCTCTTGATGGAGGAATGGTTTCATTCTTCATAGTTTTGAGGGTAAACAGAAAATTATATGTTCTATTATCGGCAATCCTGAAGGATAGAGATTCAGGACCAGGATTGGATAAAAGCACTTTCACCTGAATAGGACTCTCAGGGTAATAGATTTTCTTATTGTAATACCTTATGCTGAATACCGGATCCGCAGCCCATGCTGAGGAAAGGGTGATAATAAAAGTGATCAGAAACAAAAGGCAGAAACGCGGTCTGGTCATTGGATCTCCCGATTTAATCTTTAATATTATATTCGGTTTATTTAAATGATAACATTATACCAAAATACGATCAGAGAACATTTTACTAAAAACAACTCCTACCAGACAGTCCTGGATAAAATGAATAGCGGTGATTATCCAGTCAATATCAGTGGCATCCGTGGAAACTACCTGGCAGGGCTGATCAGAAAGATTCAGGAACTCGGTGCCCGGAATGGACTTGTCGTTACAGGCAACGAAACAGAAGCTGCCGAAATGGTCGGAGACCTCTCTATTTTTCACGACAAGGTCAGGCTCTTTCCCTGGTGGGGAACCATGGTCTATAAAGGCGTTTCACCACAGGCTTCAGTCTTCGGAAACAGGGTCAACACCCTTTTCTCCATAATGGAAGACCAGAATACCCTTTATGTAGCCTCCCTCCGCTCGATTCTATCCTATCTGCCCCCCAGGAAATTCCTTGAATCTCTCAAGATTCATCTTCATATTGGAGATTCTCTGGATCCTGTATATTTGGAAAAGCGTCTTCAGGAATTTGGATATTACAGAGTTCCTCGCGTGACAGTTCCCGGGGAATTTGCCCTCAGAGGTGAAGTTCTTGATATTTTTATGCCCGGGGATAATGATGCTGTAAGAATTGTTTTTGAATTTGATGATATAGAGTATATAAAATACTTTGACCCCATTTCACAGAGTTCTCAAGAAAAACTAAAATCCGTCACTCTATATCCCACAAAAGAAATGATCTGGGATGAAGAGCGACTGACCTTTCTGGAAAAGAACTTTGAACACTCCGAGGAAGTCATTGATGCCTTGAGAAACAGAGGGGGCTTCAGGGGAGAGGAGTTGTTTTATCCTCTGGCATTTGAGACACCCTCATCCCTGATTGACTACTTTTCAAAGGATGATCTTCTTTTCCTTGTAGACCAGGAAAGCCTGAGATCAGGAGAAAAGCATCTTTCAAATGAATATGAAGAACTGTATTTGCAGGCTCTGGACCAGCAGCTTCTTGTGCCCGAACCCGACAGGATTCACAACAGCCTTGACGAAACAATTCAAGGCCACCGAAAAACTATAAAAATCCATAATCTCAGCCAGGATAAAGATTCGGATATCATTTCATTCTCCTGCGACCCGGGGCATTCCTACTTTGGTAATATTAATTATTTAAAGGAGGAAATGGAGGAATACAGGAAACAGGGACGTAAAATATTTATTTTTGCAGAATCAGAATCGCAATCAGACCGGATTTCCTATCTGCTCAAGGAATTTGAGCCTGTAATGGTCCCTCAGAGTATATCTTCCGGATTTTATCTCCCTGAAGAAAACCTCATCGTGATTCAGGAAAATGAGATTTTCGGACGAAAGAAAAATGTTCCCTCCTCGGTCAGAAAAGCCAAAAGCGAGGTCATTGATTCATTTATTGAACTGAATCCCGGGGACTTTGTTGTTCATGTTAATTACGGGATAGGACTTTTTAAAGGGATAGAGCGCATCTGTGCTGCCGGGAATGAAAGAGATTATATTTCTCTGGGTTATGCAGGAGAAGAAACCATATTCATTCCGATTGAACAGGTAAATTTGATTCAAAGGTACATTGGTCAGGAAAGCCGGAATCCCCGGCTTGATAAAATCGGTGGAAAAACCTGGGATAATAAAAAGAAAAAAGTTAGAAAATCTGTTGAAGATTTGGCAGATAAACTCATCAAACTGTATGCCGGACGGCAGACAGCCCAGGGGTATACTTTTCCTAAAGATGATGATTTCCAACTTGAGTTTGAAGCGTCCTTTCCCTATCAGGAAACAGTCGATCAGCTTCAGGCCGTAGTAGAAATCAAGGAGGACATGGAATCACATCGTCCCATGGACCGCCTTGTCTGTGGGGATGTAGGTTATGGTAAAACTGAAATTGCCATGAGAGCCGCTTTTAAAGGGGTTATGGGGGGACGACAAGTTGCCTTTCTCTGTCCTACAACCATCCTGGCAGAACAGCATTTTGAGAATTTCCAGGAAAGGTTTCAACGATTTCCTGTCCGAATTGCCATGCTCTCCCGTTTTGTAAAAAAAGCGGATCAAAAAGAAGTATTGAAAAGGGTGAATGCCGGAGAAGTTGATATTCTCATAGGAACACACCGCATCCTCTCCAAGGATATCAGTTTCAAAAACCTGGGCCTTATGATAATCGATGAAGAACAACGTTTTGGTGTCAAAGCCAAGGAACAGTTGAAAGAAGTTAAAACCAATATTGACTGCCTGACACTTTCGGCTACACCCATCCCCAGAACTCTACACATGTCCCTTGTAAAAATCAGAGATATGTCTGTGCTGAAAACAGCACCTAAAAACAGACAACCCATCGAAACTTTTATTCAGGAATTTGACGGTGCGACTGTCTCCAGAGCCATTAGGCGGGAAATAGAAAGAGGGGGACAGGTGTTTTTCCTGCACAACCGTGTAGAAAGCCTTGAAAGTATTCAACTCTATCTACAGGAACTGGTTCCCGAGGTTTTTGTCGAAATAGCTCATGGAAAAATGAGCTCAAACCAACTGGAAGAAATTATGCACCGCTTTGTCAGTGGTGCTTTTCAGGTTCTCCTTTCCACAACAATCATTGAAAACGGCATTGATATTCCCAATGTAAATACCATTATCATCGATAGGGCCGATATGTATGGGATCTCTCAACTGTATCAGCTGCGGGGAAGGGTAGGCCGGAGTGAACGTCTAGCCTATGCCTATCTCCTGTATCCCGAAAGTAAGGCCTTGACTGATCTGGCCATGAAGAGGCTACAGATCATTTCTGATTTTACTGATCTGGGATCCGGTTTTAAAATTGCCATGAAAGATATGGAAGTCCGAGGTGCGGGAAATCTTCTGGGAGGGGAGCAGTCGGGTGAAATCATGGCTGTAGGTTTTGATATGTATCTGAGACTCCTGGAAGAAGCTATCGAAAAACGGAGCAGCACTGACAAGGAAGAAGACCCCCCTGAAGTCTACCTGGAACTGGATTATACGGGTTTTATTCCTGATAACTATATCGATGATCCCACCGAAAAAATGGAAGTATATAAAAAAATAGCCTCCATCACGGAAAAAGCGGAACAGGTGAAAATCTACTCCGAGCTTTTTGACCGATTCGGTCCCCTTCCAGCAGAAATGCAGAGTCTCATGGCATTATCTGAAATCCGTATTATCTGCAAGCAGCTCTGGATAAATAATTTGAAGGAACGCAGAGGCATGGTCTATATCGATTTTGGAAAAGTAGCTCTTATTTCAGTCGATAAAGTAATGAAATTACTGGGCCAGTCGGGAGGACTCGTCAAACTCGATCCGACACATCCTGAAAGGCTGATGATAGAAACTGGTAAAATAGGATTGGATGAAAAATCCGAATTTCTAAGAGAAAAGTTAAGCCTTCTCCTCTAATGACTGGGCCAGAAGAAAGCTGAGGATAATCCTGGTTCCCCCAGGGTGATCTTCAGCCTTTTTTTCTCCGGATATAACATTGATTTCACCGCCGTAAGCCTGCATGAATTTCCAGGCAAGGGGGAGTCCGAAGCCACTGCCTTTTTCACCGCTGGTTCCCGGTCTGCTTATACCCTTGCGGACATTAAAAAGATGGAGGATTTGTGATTCAGAAATTCCGATACCCGAATCCTCAATCCCCAGAGTGACCAGGAAGTTTTTGGTCCTGATGGAGATTGAAACTTCCCCGCCCTTAAACGAGAACTTCAGGGCATTTGTCAGAATATTCATCAGGACTGAATTAATCAGAGATGTCTTCTCTGCCAGTACTATTGTATTTTCCTCTAGATCCAACTTCAAAGCTATATTTTTTTCTTTGAATCGTGGTTTCATGAGCTCGATTGTATGTTCAAGGCACTCATTCAGATTCACAGAACCGAGAGTCAGAGGTTTTCCTTCCAGTTCAAGCATGGTACTGACAAGATCCAGGATATTCAGACCATTTAAATTGAGATCTTTTAGACGGTCTTTGTAAACTTCAATAGATTTTCCTTCAAGTTCTGCCAGATCCATTATCATGGAGATTCCCGAAAAGCTGTTCCTTAAATCATGAGACAGAATATGTAGAAGTTCTTTCAGCTGCAGCTGATTCTTTTCCAGCTGATCTCTCTGGTTTTTCAATTCGAGCTGTGTCTTGACCCGCTCCAGCAGCTCCTGCCCGTAAAAAGGTTTTGTAATATAATCGGAGCCCCCCGCCTCAAATC